>CAZEVA010000075.1:0-5477 GCA_964515585.1 uncultured Gammaproteobacteria bacterium
GGCAAACTTTCCGAAATGCGCTTTGGTTTGGTTAACCTCAGTAAAAAGGGCTGGCAGCTGTTGTCTTTGGCGGATTTAAAAATCAACCACGAACCAGAAGAAACAGGGCAAACTTTTGCGGAAAATGCGGAACTTAAAGCTAGGCATTATGCTCGCCTTGCTAAAATGCCGGCACTGGCCGACGACGGTGGTTTTGTTATTCCTTATTTAAATAATCAGCCTGGAGTAAGGTCTGCTCGCTGGTTAGGGAAAAATTCAAATGACGAAAACCTAATCGAACACACATTAAAAAAACTAAAGAAAGCCAAAAACAACGAGCGGGCCGCCTATTTAGAACTGGTTCTTTGTTTTTTTGACCCACAAAGAAAACTCTCTTTATATGAAAATGAAAAAATCTCTGGTTTTGTCGCTAGCAAACCAACTAAAAAAAGAATTAAAGGATTTCCTTATCGGGCCTTGCTGAAAGTTTCTCCCTTTAATAAGTATTACGACGAGCTTAGCCCGCAGGAGCATGCTCAGGCAAACCATCGCCTCAAGGCTCTTTCTCAGCTCCAGCAGAAACTAAACAACTACTATGAATAACTTAACTAATTTTGGCCAGCATTTTTTGGTCGACTATGCGGTAATAAATTGTTTTATTAAGGCTTGCAATCTTAAGCCTCAAGAAAAAGTATTGGAAATTGGCCCTGGCCAAGGAGTTCTAACTGAACTCCTTGCTCAAACCGCCACTAAAGTTACTGCACTTGAAGTGGATACCAGTCTAAGGCCAGAGTTAAACAAGCTTATGGCTCGGCACTCAAATTTAGAAATAATTTTTCAAAATGCCCTTAAATTTCGTAACTTTAACGATTACCATTTGCTCTGTGGTGCTTTATCTTTTGCCATTTTCGAACCGCTCATGATTAGGCTTATTCGCTACTCAGGTTACAAACGGCTAGTTTTTTTGGTTAGCTACAAAGTTAAAAAAGATTTTTTGAACAAACAAGGCCTGCTTTATTACTTACTTAATGCTTTTTTCTCAGTTAGCTTTGGTCCAAAAATTTTGCCCAAAGCCTTTTCTCCCAAACCTCGAACCAGTGGAGTAATTATTAAGCTCAAGCCGCAAAAACCGTCTAACCAATTTTTTGAAGTATGGCGTCAGCGCTTTCTAACCGATTCGTCCATTTGGCAGCTAAAGGCCGATTCATTTAAAGCAATTTAGCTCTAAATGTTATATACTGGGAAAATATGTTAAGTATAGATTTTATTATCAAAAACCAAGATCAGGTTGCCAAAGCCGCCGCCAGCAAAAACCGAAAAGTTAACTTGCCGGCAATTGTCAAGCTCGACCAAAAAAATCGAGAGCTACTTACTGAAATTGGCCTTGTCCGTCAGAAACGTAATCAGCTAGCCAAGCAAAAAAAGGCTCAAGATAACATAAAAGAGGGCAAAGCCTTAAAAGTAAAGCTAAAGCGTTTAGAAGCGAATCAGCAAAAAACCGAAGCCGAGCTTAATTTATTATTATCCCAAATTCCTAACGTTCCCTACAGCGAGGTTCCTTTTGGCAAGAATGAACACGATAACAAAGAACTTAAAAAAGTGGGCCAACTGCCCCAATTTGACTTTGCCCCCAAAAGTCATTTAGAGCTAATTAAAAAACACAATTTGGTCGACTTTGAGCGAGGAGTAAAAATCAACGGTTTTCGCGGTTATTTTCTCAAAAACGAGTTGGCAGTTTTGCATTTTGCTTTACTGTGGTATGTTTACCTAAAAATGTTCCAAAAAGGTTATACGCCACTGATTGCGCCAGCTCTGGTTAAAGATTTTACTTTGTTTGGTTCTGGTCAGTTTCCTTGGGGTCGCGACGAGGTTTACTATTTAGGTAAAGACGATCTATATTTAGCCGGAACTGCCGAGGTACCGGTAACGGCATACTATAGCAACGAAGTTTTATTAGAAAAGGATTTGCCCAGGAAGTTTTTTGCTTTCTCGTCTTGTTATCGCCGCGAAGCCGGCAGTTATGGAAAAGATACTAAAGGTTTATATCGAGTCCACGAGTTTCAAAAAATAGAGCAGGTTATTATTGCTAAAGCCAACGACGAAGAAGCCAGGCACTTGCACGAAGAGCTTCAGCAAAATGTGGAGGAAATAATGAATGACCTAGTCTTACCATACAGAGTAATTCTAATGTGCACCGGAGACATGGGTGAGCCTCAAGCCAAAAAATATGATACTGAAGTTTGGATGCCTTCCAGAAATGGCTATGGCGAGGCGGCCTCTAATTCTATTATGACGGACTTTCAAGCCAGGCGCCTCAAACTTCGCTATCGAACCAAAAGCGGCCAGTTGAAATACTGTTATACCCTAAATAATACTGCTTTAGCTTCGCCTCGAATGTTAATTGCCCTTTTGGAAAACTATCAGCAAAAAGACGGCTCAATACAAATTCCCAAAGTTTTACAATCCCTAACCGGAATTACCAAAATCGGTTAAAAAAGATGCTTAGTTTTTTTAGCAAGTTTTTTGATGCCAACGCTTCCGAAATCAAACGCCTAAATAGTTTTGTTGAACAAATTAACGCCCAAGAAAAGCTGGTAAAAAAACTAAAAGATGCCGACTTTCCCAAACAAACCGAAAAACTCAAAAAACAAATTGCCGGTAGCAAGAAAAAGATGGATGAAGCTTTGCCCCTAGCCTTTGCTTTGGTTCGCGAGGCCGCCTTTCGGGTTTTGGGCGAGCGACATTACGACGTTCAACTTATGGCGAGCGTTGCTCTTCATCAGGGCAAAATTGTTGAACAAAAAACCGGTGAAGGTAAAACCTTATCGGCCACAGCCCCTCTATATTTAAATGCTCTCTTGGGTAAGGGAGCTCATTTGGTAACGGTTAACGATTATTTGGCTCGGCGAGACGCTGGTTGGATGGGAATGGTTTTTGATTTTTTGGGTTTGACTACCTCGGCTATAATTTCGGAGAAGTCCTATCTTTTCGACAAAAAATATCTGGACAAACAAACAACCGATTGGCGCTTGCAGCACCTCAAAGAAATCAGCCGTAGAGAGGCTTACCAAGCAGACATTACCTATGGCATTAACAGCGAATTTGGTTTTGATTATCTGCGCGACAACATGAATATGAATAGCCAAGAAATGGTACAGCGCGGCTACAATTATGCTATTGTTGATGAGGTTGATTCGGTTCTAATCGATGAGGCGCGTACTCCACATATTATTTCAGCTCCATACGGAGAGAATATCGACAAATACTACAAATATGCTCAGGTTGTCTCCCGCCTGATGTCTGAGTCCGACTACACTATTGATGAAAAAATGCGTACAGCCAACCTTACTGAGCATGGGATAGAAAAAATCGAAAAAATTCTAGGAGTAAAAAATATTTACGAGTCCGACTATGACTCTCTTTTTCATGTTGAGGCAGCTTTAAAAGCCCAAACATTGTTTAAACTTAATCGCGACTATATTATTCGCAACCAGGAAGTGGTTATTGTCGACGAGTTTACCGGTCGTTTGCTTGAGGGTCGTCGTTTTTCCGAAGGAATCCACCAGGCAATTGAAGCTAAAGAGAATGTTCCCATTAAGCAAGAATCAAAAACTTTAGCTACGGTTTCTTTGCAAAATTATTTCCGGATGTATGACAAGTTAAGCGGAATGACAGGAACGGCAGCCACAGAAGCCGAAGAGTTTCATAAAATTTACAACTTAGAGGTAGTAGTAGTCCCAACCAACCGAAAAATTGTACGCAAAGATAGGGCCGACTATATCTACAAAACAGTTAGGGGCAAGTTTACTGCCATGGTAGAAGTTATCGCCGAAGCTAATAAAAAGGGACAGCCAGTTCTAGTTGGTACTACGGATATTGAAAAAAATGAGGCTCTCTCAGCGCTATTAAAGAGAAAGGGAATAAAGCACGAAATCTTAAACGCCAAAA
The DNA here is from genome assembly GCA_964515585.1 of uncultured Gammaproteobacteria bacterium. Lineage (GTDB taxonomy): Bacteria > Patescibacteriota > Microgenomatia > UBA1406 > UBA1406 > UBA1406. The sequence goes on from CAZEVA010000075.1 coordinate 3,928, forward strand.
ATCATGAACGCGAAGCTTCAATTATCAGTAACGCCGGTAAAAAGGGAGCGGTTACTATTGCTACCAATATGGCTGGCCGTGGAGTTGATATTGTCTTAGGTGGCAACCCGCCCAATCGTTATCAAACTAACTATAGTCAAAGCAAGTATCAACAAAAAAAGCAGGAGTGGCAAAAAGATCACGACGAAGTGGTTGCCTTGGGGGGGTTGTTTGTTATGGGTACAGAGAGGCATGAATCTCGGCGTATTGATAACCAGTTGCGTGGTCGTTCCGGCCGCCAGGGGGATCCGGGAGAGACTCGCTTTTTTATCTCGCTGGAAGATGATATGCTGCGTATTTTTGGGGGTGAACAGATTAGTAAAATGATGGTTTTCTTTAACTTCCCCGAAAACCAGCCCATTGAACACAAAATGGTTTCTAAAGCCATAGAACAAGCTCAGGTAAAAGTAGAGGGCTTTAATTTTGATACTCGTAAACACTTATTAGAATTTGACGATGTTTTAAACAAACAGCGTGAAATTATCTATTCTCAGCGCCTTAGAATAATGACAATTGCCGAAGATAAAAAAGAGTCATTAGCTAATTTTCTCAATAGTCAAACGGAGAAACTAATTGAAACTCAGCTGGCGCCGCTACGCACTAGTCCGCAGATTAATCAAGAAGAGGCAGTATTAATTTTGGAAAACTTCTTTTCTTTGTCCGAAAAAGAAAAAAAACAACTTAATAATTTGTCCTACGAACAGCTTGCCAATAGTTTCAGTTACAATTTAAACAACCTACTCAAAGAAAAGAAGAAGCGATTTGGTAGTGACTTGTTTAACGAAGCTATAAAGTTACTTTATCTTTCCACAATAGATCATTATTTCACCGAGCATTTAACTCATATCGAAAGCCTGCGTGAAGGGATTTCTCTGCGCGGTTATGCGCAACTGGACCCTCTAAATGAGTATAAAAAAGAGTCGTTTCAGATTTTCAACAACATGCTCAAAAATATTCGTCACGACTTTTTCCGGCGTCTAACTCATTTGGAAATCTCCCCCCAGCAGATAAAAGAAATAGAACCAGACAGATCACAAGCTGTTTCCCGCCACGACCAGGCAAACATCACCCCGGGGGTGGTACGGGGCGAGCAGAAGCCCAAAAACCCTAAAAAAATTTCAACTAAAGTTGGCCGCAATGATCCTTGCCCCTGCGGTTCAGGCAAAAAATACAAAAAGTGCTGTTACCCTAAATACGGTTAAAAAAACTAAAGAAGTTTTCTGATATATTTTAGGCCGGTTTTTGGGTCGTCGGCAAAAATATTGTGGCCAAGTTCGGGAATAATAACTATTTTAGCACTCCCTTTTGCTTCTTCAGCTTTTAAGGGATCGTTCTCTCCATAGAGTAAAACCGTTTTATTTTTAATTTGTCCAAGTTGCAAAGGCAGGGTTTTGATATCCCGATAGTAATCCGGGTCGGCAATAGCTTTGGTGTCAGTTTCATACATGGCTTGGAAAAGAGTTTGGTTAAAATTTTTTGTTTGCCTGTCTGTTTGAGTATTTTGTCTCAGA
>CAZEVA010000076.1:0-13820 GCA_964515585.1 uncultured Gammaproteobacteria bacterium
TTTTTTCTAAATTCCAAGACGACACCGACAAAATAAAGAAAGGTTTGGAAAAATTATTATTTTATAATTCGCTTATTCTTTTACCAATTTTGCTAGGAGCCTATCTGACTATGCCCTTTTTTATGCAGGTCATCCCCAAATATCAAAAATGGATTTCGGCTGTACCTGCTTTCAATTTTTTTCTAATCTCCTCTTTTTTAGTTAGTCTATACTCGCCAATCATTAGCATTTTTAACGCCCTTGGCAAAGTAAAAACCTCAGTAAAATTTATGCTTTTATGGATTGCTTTAAACTGGACAGTGGTTCCGGTAATGATTACTGTTTATGGCTACACTGGAGTTGGGGCAGCCTTTGCTTTTAATTCGCTTGGCTTTCTCCTAGTGTGGCGTAAAATCCGCCAGTTTGCCGCTGTAAATTTTTGGGCATCTCTTAAGGCTCCGGTTTTATCCGGTGTTTTAATGTTCTTGGTAGTTAAAGCCAGTCAAAGCCTTCCCGGCGGAGTTTACTGGCATTTAGGAACAAGTATCCTTTTGGGGATAATCGTTTACTCAGCCAGTATTTGGTTTCTAACGAGAGGCAGTTTTATTGGAGAAATACGGCAGCTTTTGCAAAAAAAAGCCAGCTAAACAAATTACCATAGTTATCAAAATAACATATTCTTTGCTGGCAACCTGAGAACTACTTGCCCAGTCGCCGTATAATAAATAAGGATAATAAGACAAAAGCAAACCAAAGCTCATTACTATCATATAAAAATAATTCTTTTTAACAAAAGGTAAGAAAACAAACAAATTCAAAAAATACCAGGGATGAATACCAATTTTCAAATAAACATAAAGGTAAAAACAAACTAACAGTAAAAGGGCAACATAAAAACGCTGCTTGAGTTTCGAAGCCACCGCTATAAAAGCAACAGTCGCATATTTAATACCAATAGAAAAAATAGCTAGTAGGGATGACAGAAATAATTTCTTTTTCTTAAACCAAAAGTAAAAAGCCAAAAGAGCCAAGCTCAATCCCAAAAAATCGTTGTGGTTGTTAACCAAGCCCTCAATAATTACCAAAGGGTTTGTAGCTAAAAACATAGCGGCCTGATGACTAAACTTATTTAGTGCCCAAACAGCGGCTAAATAAAACCCGGCAAACAACATTTTGAAACCAAAAAAAGCCAAAATCAGCTTACCAAAAGAGAGATAAGAAGGAATAAGACTAAGCAGTAGAAAGCTAGGGCCATAGGAATAGGTTCGATGAGTCCAATGCATAAAACGCAACCATGGGTCTTCAGGAAAGTCTAGTGCTCTATATAAATACGGATTCTTGCCATAATAAGTGAGAATCTTCGCATCAAACAAGTAATTAAAAAAGTCATGCGATAAAAATGGGTAGGAAAACAAAAGTAAGCTAGCGGTAACCAAAGCTATTTTCAGTGGCCGAGTCCTTTTTTTTAGAAAATACCAATTAAAAAAACTTAAAAGCAAAATAAAAACTAAAAAAATGCTAAAGTTTAGCGGCCTTTGATAATAGCCCAGCTTAACCATAACGTTACGAAAAACTTCCCAGGAGGTGTGGTTTATTAAAGTAAAGTTTGGGTCTACCAAAGAATATGAATAAACACCTAAAAGAACTAAAACAAAACTATACAAAAAAAGCATTAGAAGCCGTGTTTTGATTCAATAATATAAAGTTGGCGCTTTTTTACCTCGTCATAAATCCGGCCAATATATTCGCCAATAATACCTAAAGAAAACATATTTAGCCCGCCAATAAATAATATAACAATAATAGTGGTGGGGAAACCCCTAGGAATAAAGATATTAGTAAATAGCTTGGCATAAAGTGTCAGGATAATTCCAAAAAACGCCGTTAGCAGAAAAATAAAACCGCCCCAAGTTAAGAGCTGTAGTGGCACATAAGAAAAAGAAAAAATACCGTCAAAGGCTAACTTAAACATTTTAGTTAGGGTGTATTTACTTTTTCCAGCCAGTCGACCATGACGTTCATATTCTAATCCTGTCTGCCGAAAACCTACCCAACTTCGCAAACCACGAATAAAACGATTACGTTCCGGCAAGCTCTTCAACAAAGCTACTACCCGCTTATTCATCACACAAAAGTCGCCACTGTCCAGTGGAATACTAATGCTAGCAACTAACTTAAGTAAACGATAAAATAAAAAATACATTAACCTCTTCAAAACCGGCTCTTTGCGATGCCGGCGCACAGCATAAACTACGTCGTAGCCTTTTTTGATTTCAGCAAAAAATTCAGGCAGAACTTCAGGAGGGTCTTGCAAATCCGCGTCCAGTATAGCAACCATATCTCCTTGACTATAGTCAAGTCCGGCAGTCACGGCAATTTGATGGCCAAAATTTCGGGAGAAGTTTAGCACCTTAACAGCCCCATCTTTTTTGGCTAGCTTGTTTAAAATACTTTTGCTTTGATCAGTTGAGCCGTCATTAACAAAAATTAGTTCGTACTTTGAACCAAGCTTTTTCATAACCTTACTGGTTCGTTGATATAAATCGTCAAGATTTTCCTGTTCGTTATATACTGGCAAAACTAAACTATATTGCATAATTGTATTTTATAATAACCTGCTCTCAACTGTTGTGTTAAAATTTGTTCTAATGCTGGCTTTTATCATCGTTTATTATAATCATGAAGAAGTACTACAAGATTTTCTTTCTTCACTTAAAAGAAACCAAACTAGAAACATTAAGTTATTTATTGCTGACTTAAGCCAAAATCTAAACTTAAGCAAAAATTATGGCATAAATTTTGAGATAACAAAAGGCAACAACAAAGGTTATTCATATGGAGTCAACCGCTGTTTAAAGGTCGCAATAAAACAAGGTTATAACCAGTTCTGCGTGCTTAATTATGACACCTATCTTGATAGTCAATTTGTGAAAAAATTGAATAAGCAGTTTGCTACCAGTCACTTTTTTGGCGGCAAAATCTATTATGCTCGCGGGCATGAGTACCACAAAAAGCGCTACCAGCAAAAAGATTTGGGTAAAGTACTTTGGTATGCCGGAGGCAAGATAAATTGGGCTCATGCCACTGTAACTCACCGAGGGGTAGACAAAGTTGATAGCGGCCAGTACAACCAAGTTGAAGAAACTGGCTTTATCCCTGGCACTTTAATGGCTTTCACCAAAAAAGTTGTTGACAAAATCGGCTTTTGGGATGAACGCTTTTTTCTTTATTACGAAGACACCGATTATTGTGTTAGAGCCCAAAAAGCTGGTTTCAAATTAACTTACAATCCCAAAATTATTTTGTGGCACAAAAATGCCGGCATCACTGATGGAGCTGGCTCAAAACTCCATATTAAACATCAGGCTTTCTCCAGGCTACTATTTGGCTTAAAACACGCACCATTTCGCACTAAAATTCATTTAATTATTAATTTTCTAGTTAAAAACTAATGTCATTAATTTACTCCTTATTTAAGCGTTATTTTAATTGGATAGTGCTAATTCTAATTTTTGTACTATTTTTTCTACTCCGTTTTTATCTTCTTGAAAAAAGATTTGGCTTTGGTTGGGACCAAGAATATTACGGCTTACAGGTCTATAAAATTATTAAAGAACACAAGCTGACTCTAATCGGACCAAGAGTGGTTAGTGACACCGGATTTTTTTTAGGTCCATATTTTATTTATTTATTAGTTCCTTTTTTTATCATAACCAAACTTCATCCTATGGCTTTGTTATTGTTTGTCTATGTTGCCAATATTGTTTTTTTTATTCTTGCTTTTTCTATAATTAAGAAACTTTTTGGTTTTAGAGTTACTATCCTATTTCTAACGTTCTGGGCGTTCTCGAAAGATTTGATTATTTTTGATACTATAGCATGGAACCCTCTTTTAGTACCCACTGGTGTGTTACTTGTTTACTTATTAATGTTCAAAATTTATCAGAACAAAAAAAGACTGATTAATTGGTTTACCTTAGGAATAATATTGGGTCTTTTTTTAAACATTCATTTTCAGTTTATTTTTGTAATTATAATGTCGTTCATTTTCTTATTTCATCTGCTGTTTCAAAACAAAAAAGCTCTTTCTAAATACCAAACCCACATCTTATCTCTTTTATTTGGATTTGCCTTAATGTTTCTACCAACCTTAATGTTTGACTTGCGACACAATTTTTTAAATTCTAAACAGTTTTTTAGTTTCATTCAAAATAGCGGCGTTAATTCTGTTGTCCCAGACTATTTTGCATGGGTCCCGGTTTTAACTAATTTTTTAAAACCATTCGTATTTATCAGCAATAACTGGCTGATGATATTTTACTTTATTTGTTTGCTTATCCTAAATTATTTATTATATAAACAATCCAAAAAAGCAAGTTTCGAAAAGAGCTTTTGGCTATCTCAACTACCAATTTGGGTTATTACTATGGTAGTTTTTATTAAATATGGACGGCGTCCGTCAGAATATTATTTCTTATTTTTATTACCAATAATATATCTGATGCTTAGTAAACTTATTTCCCAAAAAAGACAGTTTATTCTGTATTTACTAGTCTATATTTTTATTAATTTAAGTATAAATTATCCAATTTACAACCAAAGTGTTTGGTCATACAAAACTAGTCTCCAACAAAAAATAGCAGTGGCTAGAAGAATACAAAAGCTTGATAAAAATTTGTATATTTCCTTTAGTGGATATCCAGGCGTTAATAATGGCTTTGAGTACCTGTTCAAGTGGCTAGAAATAGAAAATGATGAAAATTCTAAAAAGCACTTGGAAGTTAATTTTCCGGAAAAAGCGACTAAAAAAAAAGAGAATCAATACTATTTAATCAAACATTGGTAAAAGATGTTAAATAAAATAACAGTAGTTTTTCAGGTTAAAAATGAAGAGGGGCAAATTAAAGATGAGGTTAAAAGCGCTCAACTTTTAACAAAAAGTGTTGTCGTTATGGATATGAAAAGTTCTGACCAAACTGCAAAGCGAGCAAGAAGCGCGGGAGCAAAAATAATTTCTATTCCTACTTCAGAATATGTTGAACCGGTAAGAAATCTTGCCTTTTCTAAAACCAATTCCAAATGGGTGCTAATTCTCGATGCCGACGAGAGGTTAACTGAACAACTTGCCTCAGAAATCAAAAAAGCTATTAGCTCGCCTTCACCAATCACTCATTACGCTATTGCCAGATTAAATATTTTTAACAATCGGCCATTTTACCATGGCGGCTGGTGGCCCGACTATCAAACTCGCCTAATTAAAAAAAGCGCATTTATTAACTGGCCAAAAAATATTCATTCAACGGTAAAAGTAGATGGTCAAGCTGGAGTACTTAAGCATTATTTTTTACACTATTTTCACGGAGACTTACAGCAAATGGTAAAAAAAACTATTAAATTTGAGAATATTGAGTCTAGTTTATTATTTAATGCCGGACGCAAAGTAACTGTCGGCACTTTCTTTCGTAAATACTTAGGCGAGCTTTACCGCAGGCTATTTAAATATCAGGGCTGGCGTGACGGCGCATACGGAATAATCGAAGGCCTCTACCAAGCCTATTCCAAAACTATTACCTGGCTTTTACTATACGAAAAAAAGTTACCAATGAAAAAACTATGAAAAAAGCAGCTTTAGTGTCACCCTACTGGGATATTATGGGCGGAGCAGAAAAATATCTGTTAAATATCGGCCTAGCTTTGCAACAACACCACTATCAAGTAGAAATATTTTGGCATGATGAAAAAATAAGCACAAAAATTAAAAGCCGGTTTGGGAAAAACTACGACTCCTTTAAGATAAATAAAAAGTGGCACCAACTAAATAAATTTAAAAAACTAATCTATACCAAGAAATATGATCTTATTTTCTATCACTCTGATGGTAGTTATTTTTTCTCTCTGGCTAGAAAAAACTTACAGTTATTTCAAGTGCCAGAAAAAAAACTACTTCCGAAAAATAATTGGCTCAGTCGCTTAAAATATCATAACTGGACTCCGGTTTTTAACTCTCGTTTTACACAACGTTTCTTTCTCAAACACACCAGAGTTAAAAAACATTACCTTTTGTATCCTTTGTTGGAAATTAAATACAAACAGATGCCTCAGAAACAAGCATTAATATTGTCAGTTGGCCGTTTTTTTGGCCATCTTCATTCAAAAAAACAGGAAATACTGATTAAAGCGTACCTAAACGGCCTTAAAAAATACCCGCAACTTGGCAAATACAAGCTGGTATTAGCCGGCGGATTTAAAGAGTCAGACAGGCTTTATCTTAACTATCTAAAAAAACTTTGCCATGCCAGTCCACAAATAGAAATACAAACAAACGTTTCCTCTGGGCAAATTGAAAAGCTTTATCAAAAAGCCGCTATCTACTGGCATGGAGCTGGCTATAAGATAGACGATAAAAAAAATCCAGAGCTGGTTGAACACTTCGGTATTTCTGTAACCGAGGCTATGGCCGCCTACTGTGTGCCCATTGTTTATCCTGCTGGCGGGCCAAAAGAAATTGTTGTTAACGCTTCAAGTGGGTTTTTTTTTCAACAACCAGCCGAATTAATTAAACATACCCTATTTTTAATCAACCAACCCAAGCTAAGAGCCAAAATGGCAAAAGCCGCTAACCAAAGAGCGCTAACAAAATTCGGTCCTCGAATCTTTAATAACAGTTTGTTTTCCATAATCAAATGATCTCCGTTATCATTCCAGTGTATAGAAATAAAAAGCTATTCCTGAAAAACTTTGAATACAATCTTCGCTATCTAGAAGGCCAAGAAATAATTATTGTCAACGACAACCCTCAAGAGAATCTCGACAAATCAGTTAAAAGCCTTTATCCGCAAGCAATAGTCATTAATAATGCACAAAACTATGGTTTTGGTAAAGCTATGAATACTGGAGTTAAAAAAGCCAAGAACAAAATACTCCTTTTTTTAAATTCTGATGTTAGATTGCTAAATAAAAACTATGAAAAAAGTCTTAAAATGTTTGAGAATAAAAAAATATTTGCTCTCTCATTTGCTCAAATTGAGAAAGACGGCTGCCTCACCGGAGCCAATGGCGGCCATTTTAAACAAGGCTTGTTTCATCACTTCCAGCGCCAAAGTAACAAAATCAGTCAAAACCTTTGGCCCGAAGGAGGCTCTTGTTTAATTAGAAAAGAGTATTTCCAAAAACTAGGCGGCTATGATAACCGATATTTGCCATTTTATTGGGAAGATGTTGACCTTGGTTTTCGTGCCAATAAAAAAGGCTGGCAAACACTTTATTACCCTCTAGTTAAGGTTGAGCACCATCATCAAAGCACTATCTCTTTATACTTTAACCCCAAAAAAATAAAAACAATTGCCTATCGTAATCAATTTTTGTTTGTTTGGAAAAACATCCGCGGCTTTCAATTAATCAATCATCTGTTTTGTCTACCATTACTGTTATTAAAAAACCGCAATAATCAGGAGCTATTAACCGGTTTTAAAAAAGCATTAATTCGCTTGAAGCAATAAATCAAACCAGAAAACAATAATGGCATGAACGCCAATTGCCGGCAGTAAATTTTTCCGTAGATAAAATGCAATTGCAGTTACAAAACTCAACATAAAGTTCAGTAGTAAATTAAGTACCAAATCCATCCCACCCATGTTAAGAGTTAAAGCGCCGGGCAAATAGAGAACAAAAAACAATGTTGAAGAAACAAACAAGCTCAACATAAAGCTTTTTGAGTATTTAAGAAGATAATTAAACAAAAAGCCGCGGCCAACAATCTCTTCTGAAAAAGCACTCAAAAAAGCCAAGCCCAGCAAGCTTCCCCAATGGGATAAGTCAATTTGATTAATAAATACTATTTTCACACCTTGGCTAGTGAGTAAAGACAAAAAACCAAAACCAATAATAAGAACCATTAGTAATAAAGTTAGTAGCAGTTCCTTAACTAAACCTTTTTTAGGAAAACCAATTTTGGCCCAAAAATGGCCCATTTTTTCATTTTTACTAACAAACCAATAAACCGGAAGAATAAAAATTAAAGGTTTGGCTATTAACTCGCTAAACCAAAGCGGCAAAGGAATACTACTCCTAAAAATACTCCAGAGAATAACAATCACTCCCCAGCTGGTAAGTAATTTTTCAATCTTGAGTTCGGTTATCTGTTTCTTTTGTTTTTTATCCATTAGAAAAATGATAGTTGATTCTGCCCCTGTTTGTCAACCGAGTTATTAACAGTTTTCTCTTTATTGAAACGAGAGATGTGTTTTTTGAGACTTTTTAAGCTATAGCGATCACAAAAATTTACCAGTTCGGGTGTTAGAGGCGGCATATTTAGCAAATTACTGTCAAGGGCAAACTCCACTTCAACATCGTTTACCAACTGGGCCAGTTTTTTAGCTAAAAACGCTTGTTGTTTATCGGCTTGCAGTTTTTCTCTGAGCGCTGGTTTTACTTTGCCTAACTGAGCATAAAGGTTATCAATGGTTTTATATTCCAAAAGAAGTTTGGCCGCTGTTTTAGGGCCAATTCCACTAACCCCTTGATAGTTATCAGAAGAGTCCCCCACAAGGGCCTTAAAATCCACTATCTGCGACGGAGAAATACCAAACTTATCTCTTACAGCTTCCTCGTCCATATAAAACAAGCTCGAAACCCCAACTTTAGGCATCAATATCTGAGTACGCTTGCTAACTAGTTGCAAAATGTCTTTGTCCCCGGTAAAAATATAAACCATAAGCTCAGGATCAATACCTTGAGCTTTGTTAGTTATAGTACTAATAACATCGTCAGCCTCAAACCCCTCTTTAAAATAATAGTTTAGTTTTGCTAAACGTAAAAACTCTTGTACCAAGGGCACTTGAACCTTAAATTCATCTGGAGTTTTTGGACGCTGCGCCTGATATGAAGAAACAAGTTTTTTACGGAAAGTAGTTTTTGGGGTGTCAAAAATAACGCTAAAATAGGTTGGTCGAAGCCGTTCAAGAAGCGACAAAGCCATTTTACTAAAACCGTGTAAAGCATTCGTAGGAACACCTTCTGCCGAAACAAACATCGGCAAAGCATGATAAGCCCGATGAAGCAAAGCCGATCCGTCTATTATCAAATATTTATTCATGTTTCCTGTGCCGGACAAATAATTTTATAAGGACAAAATTCACAATGAAAACCAGGATTTGGTTGAAAGTTTCCCTTAGTCATTTTCTCTAAACTTAAAAGCACTTTGGTTTTAATTTTAGCAAGCTTTTTATTGGTAAAGCATTGGCTAAAACGTTCATTTTTTTCTAAAAAAAAATAGGTGAGGGTAATTTGCTCAAGCGGCAGGTTTAACAAATTTTTGTCCATTGCCGCCAAAGCATATATTCCAAGCTGGAGCGAGTTACGCAAAACAGTTTCTGCCGGTTTTTTTCCGGTTTTGTAATCAATAATCTCATACTGTTTCCCATGCTTGTCTAATCTGTCAATTTTACCGCTAACAACATATTGTTTTTTGTCACTATTTAGTTTAAGAGTAAATTTTTTTTCTACTAAAACGGTTTCAACATTTTTGTCATAAAAATTCTGATAATAATTAGTTAAAAGTTTCTGACCATGAAGATAAGTACGTTCCTGCATTTCCCGGCTAAAATACCCAAGAGGGGCAAAACTATTCTGATAGTGTTTTATTAATGCTTTTAGCGTTGGCACTTTACCGCTAATTATCTCTTTGTAAAACAGCTCTAGAGCTTTATGAACACTTGAGCCAAAAGAAAGAGCCGCCGACTCAGGTTCTGGAATTCTTAGCAGATGCCGATACTCGTATTGTTTAGGACAACGATCATAAGTCTGAATTTGGGTATAAGAAAATTTATCCAGTTTATAATCAGATGGTTTAAGCGACAAAGGAACAGGTTTCGCTACAGGTTTGAATTCAAAAATTGATAATTGTCGTTTTTGGTTTTCCATAAGCTGCAAACAACTATCAACCGTCTCCATACCCAAAGCTTCAATAACAAAGGGAGAGATTTTTTTTTGCCGTTTGTTACCTTGATAATAGTCAGCACTTGTTAAGAATAGATAATCTTTGGCTCTTGTCATGGCAACATAAAACAAACGTCTTTCTTCCTGAAGATGATAGTCTCCTTGAGGGAGCTGTTCTTTAATCAAGGACTCTGGAATTGGTAAAGACTCATTTCGTCGCCTGGTAGGGAATCTGTCGGCCACTAAATTACTGATAAAAACCACCTTAAACTCCAATCCTTTAGCCGAATGAGCGGTAAGAACGTTAACAGCATTTTCTTTTTCGTGAAAATCGTTCTCAACTTTTGGAGTGTCTCCCAGTTCCAAAGATAAATCAATATGCTCAATAACTTCGGTAACACTGGGCTCCCCAAACTGACCTGTAATTTTCTTAAGCCGGGTAAAAAATTTGGTAATGTTGCCAAGTCGTTCTTCGTCACCTAAAGTCTTAATTTCGGCAAGTTTTTTTAGATATCCGCTTTTGTCCAAAAAAGCATAAAGAATAACCAAAGCCGATTGCTTAGTTGTTTTCTCCAGTAAATTTTCCAAAAGAGTCTGTAGTTTTAAAAACTTGTTTTTAGTAGAAGGCCGAAAATAAGGAAGGTGCTGACCCAAAGATTTTAATTGAGAGTCACTAGTACCGCTATAGAGCTCCTTCAAAATTATCAAAGCTTCACTAAGCGAAACACTTATTCTCTTACTAAAAGCTAATAAAGAGGCAAGCTCCGACCGATTTATGTTAAAAATAGGCATTGATAGCACTCTAAATAAACTGGCAGAATCTTGTGTGTTTTGCATAAATCTTAAAACAGCAATCAAATCACGAATTTCGTTTTTGTAATACAAAAGGGTTGGCCCCAAAAACTGAAAAGGTAAACCAAAACGTTCCAAAGCTTGAATAATTGGTTTAGCATGATTTGATGCCCGAACCAAAATAGCAAAATCATTAAGTTGGTAGTCATCTGACTTTGCTAGGCTAGTTATTTTTTTGGCAATCTGTTCACCTTCTTCGTCTCCTTGAAAATTATGTAACATTTTCGGTTGTGCTTCTTGCCTATCACCTCTATTAGCCACTAACTTCTTACTGATTCCTAGTCGTGCTTCTAAAGTGTCTGGATTGTTGTGTGCAATCAACTGATAACTACTGTCCAATATAGATTGGTAAGAACGATAATTAGTGTTTAAAACAAATGTTTTAGCCGAACGATAATCACTGCTAAAACTTAAGATATTAGAAATACTGGCACCACGAAATTTATAAATCGATTGATTGTCATCGCCAATAACTGTTAAGTTAGGTTTTGCTCCAGGTGGAAACAGTAGTTTCAACATGTCATACTGCACAATATTAGTGTCTTGAAACTCGTCTATTAAACAATACTGAAACTGTTTTTTTAAAGCTTCCAAAATATTCTCACGCTTCCTAAGCAATCTAACTAGGTAAAAAATAAGATCACTATAATCTAAAACCGTGTGTTTGAGTTTCAGTTCTTGATATTTCTGATACATGTTAGCCAACTCCAAAGTCTTTTCTGCTTCTTGAAGGCTAGCCGAATCGGTTTTCTTGCTAAAGTTTTTAGCGTATTTAAGATATTCTTTGGGGGCTATATTTTCGTCCCTTAACCGAGAAAAATGTTTTATTACGCTAGCCAGAAAACCGGTGGGATTACCGGTAGAAAAAAAGTATTTAATTTTAAACTCTTGTAAATTATTTCGTAGAAACAAAATACATTCGGCATCACTAAGAATTTTGTATGAAGGGCTCAAGCCAATATGCAAGCCATGTTCGCGCAGTAAAGTATCAGCAAAGCCATGAAAAGTCATTACCCAGGTTTGAAAGTAGCCATAAGGCAGAGCCTTATCAATCCGCTCTTCCATTTCAAACGCGGCTTTTTCTGTAAAAGTTAGGGCCAAAATATTTTCTGGCTTTACCTTCTTTTTAGTAACAATCCGTTTAATTTTTTCAGTTAAAACCGTTGTTTTGCCGGTACCAGCCCCAGCGATAATTAATGAGGGCCCTTTGAGATGATCAATTGCCTGCTGTTGCTCTTGCGACAAATTAAAAGACATAATATTACTCTAGTAGCGGCGGCTGCTCTTTGCCTTCTTCCAATTTAACTTTGTCAATCGTTCGCAGCAATTGGGTGGTACGGGTGGTGTTAACTTTTTCAAATTGGTTAGATAGCTGGGTAATACGCTCACCTACTTTTTTAAATTCTTCGTTATATTTTCCAAACTCTTTTTCGAAATTCTTAATATTAGTAATTATCTGGCGGATATTTTTTTGATATTTAAAGTTGTCATAGGCCTGCCGAACCAAGCGTAAAGTAGCCGTAAAAGAAAAAGGTCCAGCAAAAACTACCTTCTCCCTCATCGCCTCAGACCATAAATCATTCATTTTGTCGTAAATATATGAAAAAATCATCTCGTTGGGAATAAACAAAATAACAAAGTCCACTGTGTTGTCATCGGGATTAATGTAATCACGGCTGGTAACCTGCTTAACTTTTGCTTTAATATCTCTTTGAAATTTTTTTAAGTATTCCTTTTTTTCACCGGCTGAGCCTGCCTCAATAGTTTTCTGTAAATTACTATAAGGAAATTTAGAGTCAACATTAATTTTAACCTTGTTAGGTAAATAAATAGTAAAGTCCGGCCGAGTTTCACTACCTTTTTGTTCCTTGTTAAAGGCATAGTCTACTCCTCTAACAAAACCAGACATTTTTAGTAAATCCTCAGCCACTTGTTCACCGAATTGACCCCGTAGTTGGTTATTGTCTAGTACTTTTCTGAGTGACTCTGTCGTAGTTTTCAACTGGCCAATAATTTCTTGATTACTCTTTAATTCTTGTTTTAAAGCGCCAAAAGAACCAATTCTGTCTTTTTCAGCTTTGAGCAAATCTTTGTTAGCGTTTTGTAACTCCTGGTGTAATCGCTTAACTAACTCTTCAAAAAGCTCTTTTTTGTTCCCAAGATCTGTTTTAATGTCCTGTTTTTCTGCTCGTAGTTTTTGATCGGCCATTTTTACTAAATGGTCTGTAGCCTCACTTAAAGCCTTAGGGAAAGCTTTAGAAATAGCCTCTTCTACACTGCTTGAGAGCGATTGTTTTTCCCGTTTTTTCAAATAAAAAATCACCCCCGCTACTCCGGCAACAACAATAAAGCTGGTTAAAATAACTGTTCCCCACTCCATATTAAACATCACCCCGGGGGTGATTCGGGTTGCCAACATGCACTAAACCCCATAATTTTTTAACAGTATCGTCGGTTTTAGTATGATAGATGATTTTGTAGCCTGCTTCTTTGGCTACCTCAATATTTACCAACTGATCATCAATAAAAACTATCTCTTCAGGTTTCAAATTTAGTTCAGCGGCTATTTTGTTAAAACTTTTTACTTCAGTTTTATTTAAATTATGCTGTTTGCTACTGAAAATTTTGTTAATTATTGGTTCAAGTTTTTGTCTTACTGCTATAAGTTCAGTCGCCGAGCTAGCCGTAAAAATGTTAATTTTTATCTGATTTTGCTTTAGTTCCTGATAAAAATCTAACAATTTCTGATTAAAATCCCAATTATTATTTTTTGGCGTTGCTAAAACATAAGAAAAGTCAGATAAAACCGCCTTAATCATGAAACAATTATAGCAGGTTTTACTTAAGCTATTCTATGTTATAATTTGCCTTACCAAAGACCGCTTAGCTCAGTTGGCCAGAGCGTCGCATTGACATTGCGAAGGTCGGTGGTTCAAGTCCACCAGCGGTCACTGCAAGCTATCGGCAGCTCAACTGGTAGATTCGCCGCAGGCGAACTTTTAAGCCGTTGATTAAAATAGGGTTCAACAGCTCAACTGGTAGATTCGCCGCAG
>CAZEVA010000077.1:0-3714 GCA_964515585.1 uncultured Gammaproteobacteria bacterium
TTCTGAGTCCGGTTATGCTTTCAACAGGCGAGAACAGCCCGCACGCGCTGTTTATCTATCTGGCGATTCTGCTCTTGAGCGGCCTCAATATCGAGCTTATGTTTGGCGGCATATTCTCGGAAGAAGGCACCGGTAGAAAACGCTTGCCAGCCAAGTTTTTGGCTCAAAGCTTGATAAAGAGTGGTTTTGCCGGTGCAGATTTGGCCCGAAATAGTGATTTTAGAATATTTCCGGCTTGTCATATCAATCTATTCCATCCCCGATTTGGAATGATAACTGGTCGAGGACTTTGCCCAGAGTGGCCATGGGGCCGGAGGAATAGGTGTCGATAACTAAGTCGTAATACTTAGGATCCCAGAAATCATAGGGACCATAAAGTTTTTGCCATTTTTTAATGTTTTCGGCCTCGCGTTGCCTAATCCACTCTTTTGCCTCCTCAACCCCAACATTGTCACGATTCACTACCCTATCGATACGAATGGCTTCGGAAGAGCAAATAGTAAGCACTTTTAAAACACCAGGAATATGGCGCGCGACAAAGCCCGATAGCCAAGCTTCGTAAACCAGGCCCTGCTGGTTGGCTAGCTTTTGTTTGGTCATCTCCTCCATTCCCTGCTCGTGCTCGTCGGAACGGGCGGCGGCGCCTTGTTTGTTTTCGTGGATGTTGTGTTTGCGGTCGTATTCGCGTTGGAGCGCGCCGATGTTGACATATTGCCAAGAGAGAGCCTTAACTAAATTTTTGGCTAGTGTTGAGGTGCCTGTTGCAATTTTGCCGGAAACAGTGATGTTTTGATATTTGGGATTTTTTGAAACAGCCATATGATATTTTATGGTGCTGGCAAATAAAATTCAAGGGTAGATAAAATGAACTTGACAAATACAAATTATCAGATAAAATGAACTTATGAAATACAAAAGATCAGTTTTTCTTCAACTAAAGAAATATTTAAAAACTGAGGAGATTGTTCTGTTAACTGGAGCAAGGCAAATTGGCAAAACTACCCTACTTCATCAGATAGAGAGCAAGCTTAAATTGGAAAAGGAAATAGTATTCTTTCTTAATTTAGAAGATCCTGAGTACCTAGAACTACTAAACCAATCACCAAAAAATCTATTTTCAATTTTTCCTATTAACCCTAATAAAAAAACATATTTATTAGTAGACGAGGTGCAATATTTGAACAACCCTTCTAATTTTTTAAAATATTTATTTGACCAATACCATGGAAAATTAAAGATTATCGCCTCGGGTTCATCGGCTTTCTATCTTGATCAAAAGTTTAAAGACTCATTGGCTGGTAGGAAAAAGATAATTAACCTTTATACTTTAAGCTTCAAAGAGTTTCTTAATTTTAAGAGTATTGCCAACATACCAACTAATTTTCGTAAATTAACACTTAGCGAAAAAGACTTTTTACAGCCACTTCTTAATGAGTATCTTCTTTGGGGTGGCTATCCAAAAGTAGTGCTTGCCAACAACCAACGAGAAAAAAAAGAACAGCTTAAGGAGCTCGTATACTCTTATATTAAGAAGGATATTTTTGAAGCCAATATAAGACAAGATGAAGTATTTCTGAAGTTTTTAAAAATTTTAGCATCACAAACTGGAAATTTAGTAAATAGCAATGAACTTTCAAGAACTTTGGGAGTTTCTAAAAGTGCAACTGATAATTATTTAGCTATTTTGCAAAAGTCTTTTCATATTAGGTTAGTAAAACCATTTTCTAAGAATATCCGTAAAGAATTGACAAAAATGCCAAAAGTTTATTTTCTCGACTTTGGTTTGAAAAATTATTTGCTTAACAATTTTTCTCCTATTTCTACTCGACTAGATCTGGGACAGATTGTAGAAAATGCAGTTTTCCGATTGTTAATAGACAAGTTTGATACAGAGCAAGTTCGTTATTGGCGGACAATAAATGGCCATGAGGTGGATTTTGTTGTGGCTACGGAAGGAATGGCTTATGAAGTAAAGGCTGACGCCAAACAAGTAAAAACACAAAAATACAAACTTTTTGAAAAAGAATATCCCAACTTCAAGTTAAACTTTGCAACTCTAGATAATCTTTTCCAACTGATGGAATAATTTGTTTAAAAATTAAGCAAGTCTTGCCAGAAAGGGATTATTTGCCCAGCCTCGTCGTAGAGCACCAGCCAATTTAGAGCTGACACCGGCTGAGGAGCGCGCCAAGTGCTGACTTCTAGGGGCTTTTCAAACTTGAATTCTTTTGGGGGGGCGGACAAATCGTTTTCCCAAAGCAAAATTTTGGCTACGCCGCGAGCATTTTCCAGTTGCAAACGCCCGTGCTGTAAACTAGCTTTGGGCTCGCTGGGACTGGTGTAAACAGTGAGGGGCTTGTCCCAAACTGTTTGCCAGGAGTCAATTTGCAGGGTTAAGTTTCCCGAAACTGCACCTGGAGGAATAAGAAAACGGATTTCGTTATCCTGCCAACTGCGAACCTCACCTACCGGCGCGGCATTAAACAGAATTTGGCTTTGAGGCGGATTTTGGCCAAAGTTTTTCCCTTGGATAACCACCTCGTCGCCCACCTTGCCGGAAAAGGGAGCCACCAAGGCAATCTCCGGGGAAGACGCGGGCAGTTCGCCATAGGCCAGTGTTACCGGAATGGGGGTGGGCTCCAGCGCCGCCCGGCTTTTGTAGGTGTGGGTTTGCTGATTAAGCCAAAAGCCAAAGGGGAGAAAAATAGCCAAAGTGACAAGCAATAAAGTGCTCAAAATTTGTTTGAAGGAAAACTGATCGAAAAAATCAAGTATTTGTTTCATTGGTAAATCTCCACTGTATTTTTAATGTGGTTAAATTGGACACTGTAGTCGTCGAAAAAGCCATGGCGCCCGAGCAAATATTCGGAGCCTTCGCTCTCGGTGAAAACTACCGGCAGGGTTTCCGGCTTGCCTTCTTTGAACTCTACTGTGATTTCTCCCTGATAGGCGTAGCTGATGGCGTTGCCAAAGCCCATAAAGCTCTGGCGCGGCAGAAAGGCAAGGTTGACTCCCATCTCTTCGGCGGCCTCATAAGGCAAAGAGGAAACCATTGCGCCTGAGTCGAGTAGAAATTCTTTTTTCTTGATTCCCTGCGGATATTTGACTCGGAGTTTAACTTTGGGCTCACTAACCCAGCCATAACCAATGATGTTGGCGCGAGCGTAGGGGTAGCTGGCCAGAAGGGTGCGCTTTTTGGAGGCTTGAGCAAAAACCAGCTGGCGTTCTTTGAGGCCAAAAAAGACTCCCAGAGCCAAAAGGGTGGCGTAGAAAATAATGATTAAGAGTTTGAGTAAGCCTCGATACGAGCTCCGCATTTTCTTAGTATACATAAAAAATACTTGACAAGAATATTTTTTTAGCATACGCTTAAAAGTAGACGGGAGATGAGTTTAAAATAATGGCAAAAAGAAAAATTAAAAAAACTGTTACCAAGAAAAAAGAACCGAATTGGAAGGCGCTGTTTTTTGTGGCCCTGTTTGCTTTTGTAGGAGTGAGTGCGTTTACCATATATCAAAAAACTATTCTTGCTCAAGTGCCACCAGAAATTTATATAATGTTTAAAATTGGTAGTGGAAAATTTGGTGTTTATCACTCAACTTACGGACAAACGATACCAAATAGTAGTAATAATACTGTAAAAGAAAATTCAAGCTATGTTAAAGGCCCAAGTGGTAATTATGTGTGGAGTGAGCAAAAATATCTTGAAAGACT
>CAZEVA010000078.1:0-4616 GCA_964515585.1 uncultured Gammaproteobacteria bacterium
ATTTGCTCCAGCTAGAAACAAACCAAAACGATTGTTGGAAATATCACACTCAGAAATGGTTACATTATCGCTTTGAGAAACAAAAAGCCCGATTCCTTCACCATCAGTACTACTTGTTGCATTAACAATGCTAAAACCTTGAATGGTTACATTATCAGCAGTTATCTGAACTGCTTTTTTTCTTCCACCTGCATTAATTATGGGTAACCCTGTGCCAACAAGGGTAAGTTGTTTATCAATTTTTAAAGCTAAATCACTACTGTAACTTTCATTATACGTTCCTGCCGCAACATTAATAGTGTCGCCAGAAGTTGCGGCATCAATAGCCTCTTGGATAGTGTTATAACATGATCCTTCATCCGCCCCAGCAGCAATACAGGCATCACCAGATAGTGCGGGATTATCTGTAGTAACTACATAAACAGTTAAATGGTCAAGGCCTTCGGCTAGTATCTGATTACCGACTTCTTCAAAATTTGTTTCGTTCACCCTGTCTTCAAAAGCCAGATCCTCTACTTCCTCAGCATAAACAACTTCAAGGTCTTGCTCGTTGTCAACATTTTTTGGCTTAGGCAATTGAAGATCAAATTCAAAAGTACCATTAGCCATTTCTGTAGTAATGTCATAGGCAGTATTTGTGCCATACTTACGAGCTAGCTCCGAACTTAATTCAATTTGCTTAATTGTGAGCGGGCTGGAATTATCCGGAAGTTTGGTGAAAGTCACTGACACATCGTTGTTTAGAGGAAAAACATAGTCTTGATACAAAACAACATTATCATTAGTTGTTGCCGCTTTTTCATTTTCATTAACTTCCCAAATTAACCACTGCTTGCCTTCTGAGCCTAAATGAAGGTCTCCCGATTCAACAACCCTATTAACAACTATCTCGCCACTTTCCTCTTTTTGCAACCAGTAGCTACTAATTGTGCCATTTATATCGACTTTAAAAACGAGTTTTTGCCAATTGTGATCAATAAAATCATCACCGGACTGAAAGTAGGAATAAACACTGTCATCTGAAGTAGTTTTCAAAACACCCTCACCTGCCTCAACAATGCCATTATTGTGATAAAAGGCAAAAAAAGGCAGTTTCTCAGCCGAAGTATTAGGCAAATTTACTTTGAGAACTTCTGACTGCTCATTCTTTTCGAGCGAAAAATTTACTTCGTTATTCTCAGAGGCCGAAACTGAACTGAGAGCAGGAGAAAGAGGCGAAAGAAATAAATAGGCAAAGTGGACCACCAATAACAAAAAAGAAACAAGCCTTTTTATTTTTTTTATCATCTGTTAAAAGACGCTAACAATTGTGGGTATTATATTACCATAGTTTGCTAGTTGTCAACTAAAAAACTTTTGTGTAGGCAAAACAAGATATCCTAATAATTTTGCAATGAGGATAATTTAGCAATTACTTTGCCAGTAATAATAATTTTTTAGCCGAAAGTAGTATTATTTCGGATTGAGCAAGTTTCTTTTGGGCCAGGGCGGCTTTGCCTAAAGATAATTTCTCAAAGGCAAGAGTTAACATCATCGATTGTTGTTTAACATCTTTGTTGAGCTTTGTTTTCGCTAACAATATTTTTCGCCTAAGCCAGTAATTCTGATTTATTGACTTCTTCTCAAGACGAAGCAGTTTCATTTGTAGTTTGGTTTGATAAGAGAAATTTTGGCGAGAATAATATTCTTCAAGCATTTCAATAATTTTAATAAGACTGTCGCGATATTCTAAGGGAGAATGGATAACTAATTTGAAAAGATTATTATGAACCCGTTTGAGAAAATTCCTATTCGGTTTATTTCTGAATTTGTCAAGGTTGGTTAAAATTAAATTAATTTTTTCGTTATCTAAGCTCGAACTAAATTCGGCAACTCTTTGGTAGATTTGTTCAAACAACAGACTACTTTCAGGTTCAAGGCTTTGGTTTTGCAAGTTAACTTGGAACTCGTCGATTTGGCTTTGTGGGGTTTCGGCCTCAATTTTTCCTTTAATTTCAAACCATTCATCGTTATCCTCCTTGATATTGCCAACAATAATAGTGTATTCCCCATTCTCATTGCCCTGAGCTCTGAGGTTGTAGTTCCCTTCTTCTGCTTCTGGAATCAAAATCATGCCATTTTCTTCTTGATAATTTTGGCCATTAATTTCAACCTCTAAACTAACCGGAGAGAGCACTAAAAACAACATTGAGGGAAAAACTTGGGTGCCAGAGCCTTCTTGGATTTGCTCATCTTGATAATCAAAACCAAGTTGATCAAAGATTTTCTTAATAGCTTGTTTTTTGTATATCAACTCGCCATGATCAAAATTTAAAACCTCGTGATTTTCAGTTTGGGCACTAAAACTTGGAACAACTAAATCACCAAGGTTTAACTTTGTTTCTTTTGGCCTTCCTTCTGGATAGTTGTTAAACAATTTGTCTAGATAATTTCGTGAGCCTAATTGATAAGCATAGGGAGTATTTTCCTTTTCCCCCATAACTGAAGTAAGAATTGAGTTAAGACTATCAAGATTATTGTATTGAGCTAGTAGAGTATTTTGATATAGATAATTACCGTATTTAATTTGGCTATCTTTTCGGTTGTAGAGATAAGGATAAGTTGGCAATAAGTCATTTAGAACTGGGAAATTATTGGCAATAATTTCCCTATCGGTTTCCAAGCCAGAACGATAGAGTTGGACAGCTATTTTTTCGGCTAACCATAAATATGGATTGTTTTCAGTAAATTCACCGCCAGCTAAGGCTTTGTATACCTGTACTACTCCTTGATGGGGCGTGCCTACTGTAACTATTTGTTCAAGATTATTTAACTCATATTTTTGAGCATAAAGCCTCGCGACTAACCCTCCTAGAGAATGACCAATTACTTTGAGCGGTTCTTCTTTTAGGTTATTGTTTGTTAAAAAAGCATCAAAATCGTTAACCTGCTCTTCAAGACTTTTCCGCCAGTCGTAGTAGAAAACATAATAGTCTTGATTTTCCTGTTTGCCAATGTTTTCTAGAGAGTTAAACAGGGCATTATAATCAGTTACTATTGGATTAAGTTGCCACTGGGAATAGTCTGTTGGGAAGTTATAGAACATGGCTTCTTTGTTCCATGAGGCCATAAGCCCTGGAATAACTACGATTTTTTCCTGTGGCTCCGGCTCAGGTTCTGGCTCTTGACCTTGTAACTGTTTTGTGGCTAGGCCAATTTGCCAAACAGTTCCATTAAAGCCGGTGTAATAAAGAAGAAGATTGTTGCCATCTTTTAATACTGACGGACCAGTAATCATTTGAGAATCAAAACCAAGGCCATCTGCCTCTACAACTAAACAACCATCTTCACATTGCCAATCTATTAAGTCTGATGAGCTGACATGATAAATATGAGTTGGCGCACCACCTCCAGTGTGATAGAACAAATGATATTTTCCGTCATAAAAAGCGGCGCTTGGACCATTAAAATGACCAAGATGAGGTAAAGATAATGGATTACTAAATGGCTTCTCCCAATTGATTCCATCTGTTGACTCAGCATAGCCAATTTGCCAAAAAGAAGGATTGCCTATGCCTCCATAAAACATTCTATATTTGCCATCGTGATATATTACTGAAGGATCAGAAATTCCGGCTTCTTCCCATGGGTTAGTGCCCTCTAAAACCGGATTTGGACTCTTTATCCAATTAATACCATCATCCGACGTCGCCATTCGGATTTTAGATTGTCCTGTATTAGAATTAAGAGAGTGATACCACATTAAATAAGAGTCTTCTTTTAATACACTTGGTTCTACAACATCTGTTTCAATTATCGAGCCTTCATTCTGTCCAAATAATACAGGCTCAAGATTCCTCTGCCATGTAATGTTATCAATCGAAGTTGCATAACCAATTGACCAATGATCATTATTTATTCCCTGATACCAAAGTTTATAATTATCATCATCTTTTATAACCATTGGCGCTGCTAGATGGTCACTATCCCAATTAGCACTATCAAATGTAAATACTGGTTCAGAATTTGTGCTCCAGGTTGCGTTAATATTTTTAGGACAAGCAATAATAAACAAAAAAATTACAAAAATAAAAGCTAGCTTTATTTTTTTAATCATTTAAACAGACTAGATATATGCGAGATATACTTAAAGAGGTTCTAAACAACAATTTGTCAAATATAAGTTAATAGAAAAATATAAACTTAATCTTAAGTCATGTACTTTTCTTGATGTAATAGACTAGATAGCTACCTTTATAACAAGCGTTAATAAATGGATGAAAGAATGAGGTTAAAAAATTAACTAAAGAATTTTCTTTATTACTTACTTTATCCATTTTGTGAGAAACACCACTTTTAACAAATATGTTTTTTTTCCCTTTACCTCTAAATATTTTTTTCTTCAATATTCTAATAATTCCTACTATATGGACATCGTCAGAATAAGTATTGAATTTAACAATTTTTGCACCCCAACCTAATCTATTAATTACAATATGAAGTGATTTTTTTGAAAATACAAAAAGATGTTCCGGGGGAGTAAGAAAGGTGTATTTGTTTCCCTCTAATTTTGACAACCAACTTAAATAATTTGGAGTCTCAACATATAAAATTCCATTCTTTTTTAAAAAGTTTCC
>CAZEVA010000079.1:0-2936 GCA_964515585.1 uncultured Gammaproteobacteria bacterium
ACCTGTCAAGACAAACTCAATAGCAAATTGGTTTATTTGAGCAATTAGATAAACAACTAACAGAAAAAACTCGTGCTTTATATCAAATTCTACAAACTCAGCCAAAGTTAGATTTTGGCACCTCACTTTATTTGCCCCAAAAACCAATCAAAACCCGCCTGAATCTGCCAATACTAGAAATCTGAAACACATCCAGGTATAATCATTAATATGCGTTATTCACAACTGTTTGGTAAAACAATTTCTCAAGCCCCCAAAGACGAAAAAACTCAAAACGCCCAACTGCTGGCTCGGGCTGGTTTTGTTAATAAGCTAATGGCTGGAGTATATAGTTATTTACCACTCGGTTTACGAGTTATTAATAAAATTGAAAATATTGTTCGCGAAGAGATGAACAAAATTGGCGGTCAGGAAATATTTTTACCGGCTCTTCATCCAGCAGAGAATTGGAAAAAAAGCCAAGGGTGGGAAACAATAGATATTTTGTTTAAAATTAAAAGCCGCACTGACAAAGACTACGCCTTGGGACTATCGCACGAAGAGGTGATTACCCCCTTATTTAAAACCTATGTTTCCAGTTATAAAGATTTACCAATCGCTCTATACCAAATCCAACAGAAATTTCGTGATGAACTGCGAGCCAAATCCGGCCTTCTACGAGGTCGGGAATTTCGCATGAAGGATATGTACAGCTGGCATCAAACTCAGTTAGATTTTGAAAAATTTTACTCACAAATTAAGAAGGCTTATCTAAAAATATTTCAGCGTTGTGGTTTAACTGCTAAAGTCACCGAAGCCTCAGGAGGAGCTTTCAGCAAAAAAATATCCTACGAGTTTATGGTGTTAACCGAAGCTGGAGAAGATAATATTTTGTACTGCCCCAAATGTGAGCATTGCGTAAATAATGACATTGCCAAAAACATAAAAGAGAGCGACTCTTGCCCAAAATGCCATCAGGCAAAACTTCGTCAGGCCAAAGCTTCTGAGGTTGGCAACGTTTTCGACTTAGGGCAAAGATATAGCCAAATTTTTGAACTAAAACTTACTGACAAAAATGGACAGTTGTTTTACCCAATAATGGGCTGTTATGGCATTGGTATTAGTCGTTTAATGGGAGTAATAGCTGAGGCTTTAGCAGATAAAAATGGCTTGGTTTGGCCAAAAACAGTAGCTCCTTATTTGGTACATTTGGTTGGCCTTAACCTAGACCAAAACAAAGTAAAAGAACAGGTTGAGAAAGTCTATCAAAAACTAGTTAAAACTAAAGTTACCGTGCTTTACGACGACCGAGTAGAAACTGGCGCTGGGGCTAAGTTTGCTGACGCCGATTTAATTGGCCTTCCTTACCGCCTAGTTGTTTCTGCCAAAACTCAAAATCAAGTTGAAATTAAACCAAGAACAAAAAACAAAGCCTCTTTGGTAAGTTTTGAAAATCTTCTGCAAGAGATAGGCTAAACTCCAAACCTGTTTGAAATATTTTTCTTCTTGTGTTGTATTATTAAATAAGGCTATGAGTTTAACTGATGAGCAGATTGTAGCAAAAGTTATTAATGGAGATCTTGAGCTTTACGAACAAATTGTGTCTAGATACCAAGTAAAGCTGGGGCGGTATATTAAAAGACTAACCAATCGCTCCGAAGAAGTTGACGACATTCTTCAGGAGGTGTTTATTAAGGCATATAAAAATTTGCGGGGGTTCGATCAAAAGCTGAAACTTTCCAGCTGGATTTATCGCATTGCCCATAACGAAAGTGTTAATTTAATAAAAAGCAGCTGGATACAAAAAATAACTTCGCTAGACAATTTTTTTGACTTTGGGCAAAACGACAGTGTTGAGAAAGAAATAGATCAAAAGGAACTATTTAAGCAAATTGCCCGCTGTTTAAAAAAATTAGATATTAAGTATCGCGAGCCTCTCGTTCTTTTTTATTATGAAGAAAAAAGTTATCAGGAAATTAGCGATATTTTACGAATACCAATAAAAACTGTTGGAGTTTACATCCATCGAGGAAAACAAAAAGTTAAAAAATTATGTCAGTAAAAATGAGCAAAAATCTAAAAAAACAAATATTACAGCAGATCAAAAAAAGAAAAATTAAAGTAAAATCCAATTTTAATATTTGGGCACAACGACTTGGCTTGGGTAGTGGAGTAGTTTTAGCTGTGCTTAGTTTGGTTTTTCTGGCCGCCGCCACTATCTACTGGATTCGAACCAATCAAGACCTGCTCATTCATCCCTTTAGACAAGGCCGAGGACTACAGATTTTTTTACTGACTTTTCCATATCTTTTGATAATGACAGCAATCGTTTTATTTATTCTCCTTAGCTGGCTACTCAAAAAATATGACTTTTCTTACAAGAAACCGTTTTTGGCTATTTTTTCGGTATTAATTGGTTTAGTTATTATTGTTGGTTTGTGGTCGCATCAACATCCTTTTTTGGCTCATTTTTTCCGCCGCCACACCAGAACAGGACAGTGGCACACAAAAAACAGGCTGGGCTTTGTTATTGGCGAAGTTGTAAAAAAAGAAACAAATCAATTTCTTGTAACCGATAATATTAGTCAGCAAAAATTTATTATTCTTTTTGATAACAATACCTTTTTTCCACGACAAAAACCAAAGATTGGCTCTTTAATAAGAGCTATTGGAAAAATTGACAAAAACAAAGTTAACGCTGAAGTGATTGTCAACCTGGACGCACAGAAAAATTTCTTCCCGAAAATACCAAAATATAGAAATCGCTATAGTCCACCTCCTGTAAGATAAATTTATCTAGGGAATAAAGGAGCCCCTGGTTGGGATATGATTGACAAAGCCAGACTAAAAAGCGCAAGCTTCTATCCAACCTTTCGTCGAAAACTATGCCCAACCAAGATTTGCTCACTCTGAGGGGGCAGTTGCCATCCTCAATGACTTACAGAAACAAAATTAGT
>CAZEVA010000080.1:0-9448 GCA_964515585.1 uncultured Gammaproteobacteria bacterium
AACATGTTGAGGAAGCTTGCTTAACTTAACCGGACTACGGTTTTGCTCTCTGTATATCTCATAGAGCAAAACCCCGTCTCGAGAGTAGAGGTGGGTAGAATAAGGAATTGTCCCATCATCTAATCGGCTAGGCATAGGAAGGTCTTTGAGAATGTAAATACTAAACAACACCAACACAAAAACTCCAATACTAACTAAAACCGTTAAAAATTGCCGTTTATAGAACTTTGATAACAACTGAGGGAAAAAACCCATGCGGTCATTATACTAAATTGAGTCAGTGCTTTTGAAAATTTTTGGCTTTAACCAATCTTGTGGTGGCTGTTTTGGCAGCTGTTGAGAGGTTTGTTGTGGTTTTACAACCTCTTCTTGTCTTTGAAAAACATTCTGACCAGCCGGAGGAATTGCTACATGCGAAGAAGGCAAAGTAGCGGCCATTCCCGACGGAGGCGACATTCTTTGAGGCCCCAAAGGAACTTTTCTGGCACCATTTTTAAGAAGATATGAGGCCGCTTCAAAAGACTGAGCATTAGTAGAGAAAGAGCTAAAATTATTGGTTGAAGTTACCAAACCAGCGTATAAATTAGTCGCCATATCTGGATTAAGATCCCAGCGTAAACTTTCTAATAACTTAATAATAATTTCGCAAGTTGAGGAAAACTTTTTTTCAACTAAATTAAAAGCACCATACTGTTGATTATCAAATCGCCTGTCGATATTAACGATTTTATCTCTTAAAAAAACATCTGGGTTTTCGAGATAAATATCCCCTAAAGCCTCAAGGCTGGGAGTATCAATTGTAATAATAATATCTGTCTCCGCTCCGGTGTAACTAAATTGAACGTCTTTGTTTTTAATAGGCGCTTGCCCACTTCTGGGTTCAATTAATAAATTGAAACGTTCATCAGTAATATTATAAGTAACTTTATCAATCGCCCCGTCTTGATAAGGAAAAGAAACTTTAAGAGTATTTCCCCCAAGTTCAAGGGTTGGGCTAATTTGGCCACTGCCAACAAGCTGGTTAGCTTGAGAAACAGTCACTTCAGAGCAAACTTGAGCATTTTTCCCTCTACTGGCAAAAGCCAGCTGCAAAGCTAGAGCAGCCGCTAAGGAGTCAAGCTTGGCTGTTTTGGGCACCACAATAACAGCCGCTTTGGCATTGGTAAACAAAACTATCAGGTCTTGGTTCATTATGAGTATAATTTTACTATATCGCCCTGCTTAAAGTCAATTTTATCAGAGAATATAGCACCACACTCATCTCCTTTTGTAACAAAGGGTACCGGACTGCTTTTACGATATAAAGAGCTTATAGTAGTTTCTCCAAGAATCTTTTTTCCACGAACAACTTCGGCTTTCTCTTGCGTGCTCAGCTTGCCGGTAAGCACCTTAAGCCCAGCAATTATTTGCTCACCTTTAACAAACTTGGCTAAAATTTTGGCTTCAGCTACTCTGCGAGCCTCTTTTTCCTGCTTAGTGCGTAAAGCATAAATTAAGTCTTCTACCTGGTCCAAAAGTTCGTAGATCAAATTATATTGAAAAATATTAATATCTTCTTTTTCTATCTTTTCTTTGATGGCGTGGCGAATTTTAGTATTAAAAGCAAGAATGTTGGCCCCAGTTGTTTTGGCTAACTCCAAATCTGCTTCAGTGAGTTCGCCAGCATCAGCTTTAATAATATTAATTTCTTCAAATTCGGCAAATTTTTCCCGAATTGCCTCCAGAGTACCAATAGTGTCGGTTTTTATTATGAAATTAAATTTCGTTTGATTTGCTTCATGCCAATCTTCTTCAGTAAAAGTAGATTTAGCTTTCTCTACCACCAGTTCCGGCTTGTCCTGCTTCTGCGAAAACAAAACTGAACCAGGGTAAACCATGTGTTTACTTCCAAGAAGTTCTGCTGGTGTGCTTGGTTTTATTTCTCCAATATTTTTGCCTAAGTCATCAAATAAAGCTCGCACTTTTATCATTTCTGACCCAGAATAAAGAACGTCTCCTATTTTAAGCTTACCGTTTGTAGGAACAATGGAAAGCACAATGCCCCGGCGGTCTTTTTTGGTTTCAACTACCACTGCTTCAGCCTGGGCTGATTCGCTATAAGTAAGGTTCTGTAAATCGGCAACTAAAACAATTAGCTCCAGCAAAGTATCCAAGCCAGTTTTTTTCTGAGCACTAATTGGCACAAATGGAACTTCGCCGCCTCGACCCTCCAAATAAACCTCTTGCTTAGAAAGATCTTTAATTACTTTCTCAACATTTGCAGTTTCCAAATCTATTTTGTTTATCACGACAATAAAAGGAATTTTGTTTAGTCTTATCTGTTTTAAGGCTTCAACTGTTTGCGGCTTAACCGAACTATCAGCAGCGACAATCAACAAAGCTAAGTCGGCTAATTTTGCCCCTCGAGACCGCAGGGTATTAAAAGCCTCGTGACCAGGAGTGTCAATAAAGGTAATTTTCCGGTTTTCTTTAGTCTTAATTTCGTAGGCGCCAATATGCTGAGTAATTTTGCCAAATTCAGAGTCAGCAACTTTACTATCACGCAAAGCATCTAACAAAGTTGTTTTGCCATGGTCAACATGACCTAAAACAACCACTACCGGTGGTTTTTTTTGTTCTTTATTCATTTTTTTCAGTTCTTACTTTTTTTCTTTCTTTTCGGTGTCCAGAGCATTAAGAGAATAACCAGTAAGCTGAGAAGCAAGACGAATGTTTTGTCCATCTCGACCAATAATGAGAGATAATTCTTCTTTTTCTACATAAAGGTCGGCAACTTTTTCTTTTTCTTTCACAATCACTTCCATAGTTTTTGAGGGGGAGATAGCGTTAATAATCAGGGTTTTAATATCATCACTCCATTGGATAACATCAATTTTCTCGTCTACTCCCAATGAGTTGATAACCGATTGAATCCGAATCCCTTTTTGGCCAACACAACTACCTACCGGATCTACACCTCGCTCTTTAGAAAGCACTGCTAATTTAGTGCGTTCACCAGCTTCACGAACAATAGCCTTAATTTCAATCGCCCCGGAGGCTAACTCTGGTACTTCTCGTTTAAATAATTCCTTAACTAAATTTTCATGACGGCGCGACACAATGATACGATAACGAGTTTCCTCATTGCCGATGCTGGACAGATAAAACAAATAACGGTTGTTAGGATAGCATTTTTCGGTACGAATCTGTTCTTCTGGCGGTAAAACTGCCTCGGTTCGGCCAATATCTACGTAAACATTCTTTCCGTCTGAACGAATAACTCGACCACTAATAATTGTGCCTACTTGTCTATCGAAATAACTAACCACAGCCTTTTTTTCGGCTTCTCTTATTTTCTGAATAATTACTTGCTTTGCTGTTTGCGCAGCAATACGACCAAAACCCGGCGGAGTGATATCTTTGTTGTCTTTAAAAATTTTGGCTTCCCCAGTGTTTGCGTCAATCTCAACCGTAAACTCCTCCTCTTCTTTTAAATTGTATTCCTTGCGATAAGCAATCACTACTGCCTGTTTAATAGACTCAAGTACTTCCTCAACCGGAATTCCTCGCTCAGTGGCGACTTGATTAAGCGCTAGGGCAAACTCAGTTTTTCTAATAGCCATAAGAAAATATTCTACACTGCCCCAGCCAGGTAAGCAAGGGGAAGCAGCTAAAAGAAAAGGCTAAATATCAAATTCCTTCTCAAAATAACGCTTTTCCGCCGCTGTGGAAAAAAAGATAGTAAACTTGATCTTTTTGACACCTTCGTCATAGGTACAAGCACCGCCAGCCGAACAAGTACCTAATAAAATTTCTTTTTCATATCTTCCGTTTTTTAGTGTTGAAGGGCTACCAATTCCACCTTGTAAACCACCAGAGGCTGTTTTATAGGAAAACTCGTATTCAATGGTTTTATATTTTGCCGGCACCTCACTAACCACAAAATTAACCCGGCGGTTATCTTTAACTCGCTCCACACTAACGTTAATCTTTTCCTGAATTTTTTCATAACTAGCGCTTTGAGGCAAAGTGCTTTGCAACACTTCTTCTTTAGCTGAGTTACTTTGTCTGGCAAACCAAACTACCGCACCAAATAGTAGTAATAATACTATTCCCCCAATAATTAGTAGCTTTTTATTCATTGTAAATATTGGCAAAATAACTTTTAAGTTGATTAATTTTTACTCGTTCTTGTTTCATCTTATCACGTTCTCTAACAGTAACCGATCCTTTTTTTAAACTATCAAAGTCAATTGTTACGCAATAAGGAGTACCAATTTCATCTTGATAACGATAACGTTTACCAATATTGCCGCGATCATCCCAATAAGTGGGATAGAGTTTTTGCAAATTTTGATAAACATCTTTAGCTAAACTCACCAGTTCTGGCTTATTGGCCAAAAGCGGAAAAACTGCTGCTTTATATGGAGCCAGCTTCGGATGAAGTTTCAACACTACTCTGTCATCTTCTTCACAATAAGCGTCAATTAAAAAAAATAGGGCCGCTCTGTCAACTCCACCGGAGGTTTCAATCACAAAAGGAGTATATTCCTGATTAGTTAGCGGATCTAGATATGTTAATTTGTGGCGCGACAAGTCCCAATCTCCCCGATGATGGACACCTTCAAACTCGCTCCAACCAAACGGAGCCTGATATTCAATGTCTTCAGCAAAACGAGCATAGTGAGCCCGTTCATCCTCAGCGTGGGCCCGAAAACGAAGTTTAGTTTTAGTCATTCCCAAAGACAGGTACCAATTTAGGCGCTGCTTTTTCCAGTACTCAAACATCTTTTGACTTTTTTGTTCATCTGGCTCCACAAAAAATTCAAGCTCCATCTGCTCAAATTCACGGCTTCTATAAGTAAAGTTTCCTGGAGTAATTTCATTGCGAAAAGCCTTACCAATTTGTGCTATTCCAAAAGGAATCTTAACTCGGCTGGAGGCAACAATATTTTTAAAATTTACAAAAACTCCTTGAGTAATCTCTCCTCGCAAATAGGCTTCTTTTTTATTTTCCTCCGTTACTCCCAAAGAAACTCCGGTAAGCAAATTAAACTTTTTGGGCTCAGTTAATTTTCCTCCGCAATCAGGACACTTGTTTTCTGTTAATTTATCTGCTCGAAAACGATGATGGCATTTTTTGCACTCAACTAATGGATCAACAAAAGCCTCAACATGCCCAGACGCTTTCCACACTTGCGGATTCATGATTATTGCCGCGTCAATCCCAACCACATCTAGCCGTTCATAAACCATATTTTGCCACCACAGTTTTTTAAGATTATTTTTAATCTCCACCCCAAGCGGTCCATAATCCCAAAAACCATTAAAGCCGCCATAAATTTCACTGCCTGGGTAAATAAACCCACGGCGCTTGGTAAGGGCGGCAATTTTTTCCATTAAAACCATAAATGTTATTGTATAACATCAGCTTTTCCTTCGCTATCTAGTTTTTCATCCCTATAATTCCCAAGAGGTAATTGCACGCTGGCTTAATGTTTCAATATATTTTGCCAAACTTGCCTGGGAGCGAATTGACTTTGGCGGCAAAGAGTAGCCTAGTACTTTAAGTAAACCTGTAACTTCTTCATACATTTCATTTTGAGAGATTGATTTGCCAGCCTGTTTTTTGAGAAAAACGTGTAAATATTTAAATAAAGTTTTGTCTTGCTGATTAAAAGCAGTTAATTTATCAATAATCTCTACAATCAAAAGCAAATGTTTTTTTTTACTAAAATCCTGTTTCAAAGATTGAAGACTGCTTTTAAGTGAGATTTCTCTTAATGAATAACTATGGCCGAATTCTCTAACCACCAACTGTACATAGTTAAGGGTGTCTAGGGCACCAAGCCGACGGCTAGTGAGTTTCTGGGCGCCTCGGCCATAAACAAGGATCTTGCCTAATTCTTTGGTATAAACCGTTAACAACTGATCGTTGTCGCGTGTCCGCGATTTCTTGAGAATTAGCCCACTCACCTTTTGCCACATGACTTTATTATAAGCTAATAACTAAAAAACTCCACTCCTGGAGTGGAGTTTTATTGTAAAATACTTTTTCCATGAGCACTCGACTTGAAACTCGAAGAATCCTAACTAGCAGCTTTGCCAAACTAAATAGTCATCCAGGTTTAAGCGCAGAAGATCTTAGTTTAATGAAACAAAATCCAAGCTTAGAAACTACTAACAAAATCAAAGCAAAATATCCCAACAACCCTCGGGCACAAGGACAAATTAGTATCCTTAGCTCTGCGACAAAATAAATGAAAAAACTACACTCCTGGAGTGGAGTTTTTTTGTTATAATTCGTAACCTATATGACACCTGAATATTCTCTCTCATTTTTTGCCAAAGAAAAAAAACCCAAAAAGAAAAACCCTCCAAATAAAGGCCATGGGAAAAATAATCTCCGTAAAGAGCGGGGAGGCAATATTCACAATGGACGCCCATCACCCCGGGGGTGATGTTTTAGAACTTGAAGAGCTTGTCTTGGCGCAAAATTTCTTCAATCTGGGTATTGCCATAAGACACTACCATTTCCATTTCCTCAATTCCGGGCTGTTTCTGAAATAAAAGCTGATAGTCTTCTGTTTTTACAGCCGAAACCGGCACTTCGTAAGTAATTTCCACTAGCGCTCTTCCTAACGGATTAACAGTAAGAAAACCCTCAAACACCTGCTTGCCCAATTCTTCATATTCCTGCACCTTCATCTGCGAACCAGAAAAGTCCACTAGCTTAGCACCTTTGGGAACATACACCCGCAGCCAGTTGCGAAGAGTAGCATTAATACACAAATTTCCTCGTTCCAAATTACAATCTGAGGCAGGATAAATGTTATTGTATTCAAGAGTAAGTTTGCGCTCATACTTATCCCCTTTTTTCACCGTCTCCGACTCTACTTTATACTTTAAGTACATATTGCTTTTGGCACCGGCAAAGTTTGTATTGGAAATATGCAAATAGTCAGCGTCGGTTTTCACAATCCGGCCACCATAACCTAACGACTCAATTGCTTTTTGGGACGGGCTATCTTGAAAATAAACTAGAATGTGTTTTTCGCTAGCGTCAAGTAAAAAATTCTGCATTAGCTGACCCCAATATTGCGACGGAGAAACGCCCAAAGCTTTTTGCATAAGATTAAAAAGCAAAACACTCAAAATGCTTTTTCTTTGTTCACGAAAATATGGGGTTGGCCTAGTAATAATGTTTTCTAGTTCATAAATTACCTGAGGGCAGTCACAGCGTTTGTCAACATCTGCCTTAAACCATACGCCGCCAGCCTCAGTTGGTCCTAACACCCTAAGAATATCTACCAATACTTTAGTATCAATGGAAATAACACCATCGTAGTCAAGGTTGCGGCTGGAGCGATCAAGCAAATCTTCAAAATATTCAATTGATTTAACATAGTCTGGAGAAAGATTACTGTCGCGAATATTAAAATTACTAACGTTTTTGTGATAAGTTAAAATCTCCGGAGGAGCTTTAGGATGATTAATTGTACTGTCTAAATCATAAATATCTGAGGATTCCTTCACGCTAATTTTACCTCTATCTACCGAAAACACAGCGTAAGCAGTAATGAAGCCGCCCGTTGGTCGAAGTTCGGCATCGTTAAGAAACAAAACCAAATAACGGCGCTCTTCATCTTTTCCCAACACATAAGGCAGGCGTTTCAATAATGGTTTAGCATCGGTAGTTAAGGTAACCAAACCAAAAATCTGTTCATAATATTGTTTTACTCTTTCGCGAATTACCCGTTTGCCAATCTGTTTAGGATAACGATTAGGGTCAATTTTTTGCAAATATTTCTTAGCCTCTTCCATTTCTTTGTCGATCTCATCTATATGCGGCACCAATTTATCAATCGTCAAAATTGCCGTTTCCAGACGTTTTTCTGTGGGTTGCTGAGAAAACTCGCTTCCTTTTTCAAACCCCAAAAGATCAGCATAAGGTTCAATAGCAACAACTGCTTTCTCACTAGCTGTAAGCAAGTAGCCACCAGCCTTAAGGCCATTCTCCAGATCAGTAAACACATAGCCAATAAAAGGCAAATAGCGATAAATATAAACTGGGCGAATATCTTTCTGGACTTTTCCGAGTTCAGTATTAAGCTCTTTTAGATTTTTTTCCAAAGCTAAAAGGTTTTGATTTTTAGCCGCCTTTTTGGTTTTCTCAGCAAGAGCAGTCAATCTGGTCATTCCGGCTCTAGCTTTCAAAAGAGGGTTAATAAGAGTAAAATAAAAAAAACTCAAAAACACCATTACAACCACCCAAAGTTTGAGTAATTGCTTTCGGTTGAGTTTTAGTTTGAGTCTACCACGCCGACGCGAACTCATATTGAGTTTGTCACCAACATAGTCTTTAACACTATTATCTTTATAGTCTAATGTTCTCATATTGCCCCTTTACCACTAAGCATAGCATAGGGAGTTTTAATAATAATCGAAATATCATACCATAGTGAAATTTTTTTTACATACTCAGCATCCATTTTAATACGTTTGTCGAAGTGAACCTCACTGCGCCCGAAAACCTGCCAAAAACCGGTAATTCCTGGTTTAACTTGAATAGCCATATCCAAATATTTTTTTGCTGTCGGATGTTTTTTGAGTTGGTCTCTAATCTCGTCCGGATAATATGCCCGCGGACCAACTAAACTCATATCCCCCCAAAGCACATTAAGAAATTGCGGCACTTCGTCAAGTGAGTATTTACGAATAAATTTACCAAAACGGGTAACACGAGGGTCGTTATAAAGCTTATAACTACTCTTTTTATATTCCTGATAAAGAGCTTTAAATTTAGGGTCGGTTCGCAAAAGTTGATGAGCATTCTTTATCATCGAGCGAAATTTAAACATCTTAAACCGCCTGCCATTCTTGCCCACTCTCGAGGGCGTATCAGCAAAAACAGGGCCAGATGAGTCAAGTTTGATTATCAAAGCAACCAAAAGACAAATTGGCAAAAAAAACAACCCCAAAACTATACCCGAAAAAATGTCAAGGGCGCGTTTGATGGTACTAACATAAATTTGACCATAAAAAAGATTCCCTTTAGGCATAAGCTATGATTTTATCAATTTTATTAACTCTGCTAAAACAACAGCTTGCTGAGTACGCTGGCTCATATTTTTTAATATTAGCTTTCCGGCGGCAACCTCTTCTGGGCCAATAATAACACAGTATGGAATTTGTTTGCTATTAGCATATTTTAATTGTCTATCAAGCTTTGTTTTCAAGCCAGAGTAAATCTCAGTATTAATTCCTTGACTTCGTAAAAAAGCAGCGGCTTTAAGTGATTCGGGCAAGGTTTCTTCACTAAAAATTGTTACTAATACCTTAGTTTTAACTTCGGCTATCGGCAGCAAATTATATTCTTGCATTGCTTCCAAAGTGCGATCGAACCCCAAACCAAAACCTGAGCCAGAAATCTGGCGATTTATAAAACGACCCACTAAATTATCAAAGC
>CAZEVA010000081.1:0-3562 GCA_964515585.1 uncultured Gammaproteobacteria bacterium
ATCAAAAACTAGAAAATGGCCTGTCTGAGGCAATGGTAGTGCCAATGGTAATGCGTAATGCCTTGGTAGTTAGTCGCAAAGACAGTGTTAGCACCTCCCTGCTTGGGAGCACTCAGAAAGTTGCTCAAATTTACAACTTAAAACTTGCTAACGGCCGTTTTTTTTCTCGTAGTGAAGAGCTTTCTGGGCGCAAAGTAATAGTTTTGGGTTCAAAAATTGCTGAAGACTTGTTCAATGGTCCGGCAGTGGGCCAAACTATTGATGTTAATGATTTAAAGTTTAAGGTTGTTGGTATTTTGGAATCTAAAGGTGGGGGTGGTTTGGGCGGACCTAGTTTTGATGATTATGCCTACTCTCCTTATAAAGCCCTTTATCTACTTTCAAACGATCGTAGTTTTTACTCTTTTTACTTAAGAGCCGAAGACGATAGTAAAATTGACATTGTTATTGCAAAAGCCGAAAGGATTCTTTTAAAAACCCATAAAGAAGAAGATTTCTCTATCAGCACCCAAGAGGAGTTATTAGACACTATTTCAAGTATTTTTACTATGATTAACGGAGTCCTTGTAGGAATTGCCGCTATATCTTTATTAGTTGGTGGGGTTGGAATAACTAACATTATGTATGTTACCGTTACTGAGCGCACCAAAGAAATTGGAATTCGGCGTGCAGTTGGAGCAGAGGAAAGTAATATTCTGTTGCAATTTGTCTCTCTTTCAATACTCCTAACCTTCGTTGGTGGGTTAGTGGGGGTTGTTTTAGCTTGCTTAACAACCCTAATTATTTATCCGTTTTTCCCGGCCACAATTACTGTTGAGGCAATAATTATTGCCTTTGTGGTTTGTGTTTTAATAGGTATTATTTTCGGGGTCTTTCCAGCCAGAAAAGCGGCTAAACTTTCTCCGGTTGAAGCCATTCGTTACGAATAAATCGTATCACTCTGTTTATTATTTTTTGGGTTCGGGTTCTTTTTTAGCTTCGGGTTCTTTCTCGGTTTTGGCCTCGGTTTTGTCAGTTTGGCCTTCGGTTTTTTCGTCACCACCTTCTTTGCTATCACCCTCTTCTTTAGTCTCAGCTTCACCCTCTTCTGGGACAGCTTCAGGAACCTTAATTTCTTCTTTCTTAGCCTCAACAATTTGCAGTACCACTTGCTCTTTGTCGTCTAAATATTGATAGTCTTTGCTTTGGGCTAGGTCTTTAATCTTGACCTCTGCACCAATCCCTTCAAGTTTAGAAATATCAATAATAATTTTCTCCGGGATTTTGGCAGGCAAACATTCAAGTAAAACCTTATCCTGCAAGATCATTAAATCGGCTTCGCCGCTTTTCACCACGTCTAGCTCACCAGCTGTTACTACAGGAACCTCAATTTCGGTTTTTTCCTTAAGATCAATTTTTCTCAAATCAGCATGAAGAATGGTGCGATTTACCGGATTAATCTGCACATTTTGGATAAGAGCAGGATACTGTTTTTTATCCATTAAGAGATAAACAACCTGGGTATTTTTAGCCTTCTGATAAACCTTATTAAAATCAATAAATTTAACCGATAAAGCGGCTGAATTAATATCCTTGCCAAACAAGTTTAAGGGGAGTAGTCCCTCTTTCCTTAGTTTTCTCACTTTTTTTCCTTTAATTAATCTCTTTTCGGCTTTTAGTTCTATTTTGTCCATTTTTACTTAAAATCAACTACTAATATTCGGTCTTGTTGCAGAAAAGTATTATACACGAAACCACCTCGACTAACAATTGGAGTAAAGTTGCTTTGTGATAATGACAAACCCGGTGGAGAGACAATCTGCCAAATCAGGTCGTTGTTGATTGATCCAATTTGTTTTTGCACAATTAGCTGATATTGTTGCTTGTCTAAAAACCTATCTAAAAACTCATATTCCAAAGTAACACTAGCCCTACTACCAGAGCCTATTTCTGTTAGTAGCCCCACTTTTCTTAGGCCTAGCTCCGTACTAACATCATAATCACTAGCCGGTTCACCATCAACTAATAGGTGTTTAATAATCGTGTTTTTGGGAAAAAATATTTGAGCGTAATTCTTATAATCTCCACCGGGAAAAATATCCGGGTTAGCTTGATTATAATAGTCTAGTACCAAAGTATTGGTCACAATGTGGTCTGGGCTAATTTTGGTATTTAGCCTCATCGTGCGCTGAACATAAAGATTGGTTTTATTAACCCCAAGATTTGCGTCAACAACATATACATAGTCAGAAAAACAGTTCTTACTAAAATTACATTCTGTTGACACCACCCTCCCTGTCCAAAATAATTCGTCAAAGGTTTGCTGTAGTAAGGGGTCATTAAAGTAGGCTACTAAAAACTTTTCTTCAAAAAGCTGTCCCAGCAAAGATACTAGTCGCCAAGAATCATAGTTTCCCTCCTCAATTTTCAAAACCAAGGTTTTAAAAACGGTTTGTAAAAAATCTTTTTTACCATGACTACCTGGGAAAAAGTTTTTTTCGGCATAGTATTGTGCCTTAATGAAAAAATTATCGCTGGTAATATTTTCATTATAGTCTGCAATATAGAAATCGGGAAATAGAGCGAGTAAGCGCTGAACAGTAGTTAGAGTTACCCCAAAAACAGCGTCAAACTCCGGCCAGTCGGACTCTATTTTAATAAACCGCAGAGCTTCCTCGGCGTTAACATTAAAGTCAGGAGAAAAGTTAGAATCACGCAAAAACCAGTGTGGTTGATTTAAATATTTGGCAATCGGCTCGGGTGGACTAATATGGGCTTTAAGCTGACCATCCAAAGAATAAACATCAAACACCTCCAAACTCTTTAGGCTGTATTGATGAACTTTGGCCACCGCCAAAGAACCAATAAAGCCGCCTCCAGGCCGAAGCTCCATGTTATTCATAAACAAAAAGAGGTAATTTTTCTCTTCTTTACTTCCTAAAAGACCGGGGAGCTTGTTTATTATCTTACCAGTTACCAGAAGATAGTCTTCTCCTTCGAGAATCTTGTTTAAAATAGCCTGTTTTTGCGTGTTATAAAAAGGGATGTTAGTTTGCTCCCAGAGAGAGATTATTTGGTAATACCCATCTTTCAAGTCTTGGTGTTGATTTTTAAGTTTTTTGATTCGCAACTTTGTTTCTGTAATTTCGTCGTCGCTTTTATTTGGTTTTATTATCAGCGCCGAGGCAACATTGAAGTTTTTTAGCGTTTCTGAAGCACCATAAAGAAAATTTACCGTTGTGTTGGTTGAATCTACTATTTTGAGAAGGTCGTCAACTCCGGGTAACCAAAAAAGGGTATTCTTGGGGATTTCTAACAAGGAGGTGGTAACTAAAGACGCTTGTTTTAAAACCGATATTTTACCAGACAAAACTTGCGCCTCTTTATGACGACTCTGGTATAGATCATAACCAAGCCACACCTCTCCTAAGAAGGCGGTGATAAAAAGAAAGTTAAGAAAAAAAACCGAAATTAAGACTATCTTCAAAGAAAGCC
The DNA here is from genome assembly GCA_964515585.1 of uncultured Gammaproteobacteria bacterium. Taxonomy (GTDB): domain Bacteria; phylum Patescibacteriota; class Microgenomatia; order UBA1406; family UBA1406; genus UBA1406. The sequence continues at coordinate 3,475 of CAZEVA010000081.1, forward strand.
ATAAGCTTTTTTTTGGGTCTCCGACAGCCTCAACCAATGGCCTTTCTTCAATCTTCTGGCTAAAATTAAAATAATAGGGAAGTGGGGT
>CAZEVA010000082.1:0-21280 GCA_964515585.1 uncultured Gammaproteobacteria bacterium
GGGTCGGCAATAGCTTTGGTGTCAGTTTCATACATGGCTTGGAAAAGAGTTTGGTTAAAATTTTTTGTTTGCCTGTCTGTTTGAGTATTTTGTCTCAGAATTGGCAATACTATTTTTTGCCGGCCAAGGGTGGTAGAAACAACAAACCGTTTAATAGAAAGGGGTAATAAATTTGCTAGTCTAAAGCTTATTCCTAATACTTTACTTGGCAAGCCAACCAAAATTAGTTTGCCGCAAACTTTTTTGCTTTTAGCCGCTTTTAATACTACCAAACTTCCTAAAGATAGGCCGATAATTGGAGCTTTCTTTAGTTTTTTAATGATAATAAATTTTTTTAGTGCTTGGTTAAAAAGATTAGTGTCGTGCTTGTAGCCGGAAACAGCATCTGATCCTCCAAAACCGGGCAAATCTAAAGCATAAACACAATAATGGCGGGAAAGCAACTTGTCAAAACCGTTCCATCCCCGATTTGTAACAGAACCGTGTACCAAGATTACAGCTTTGCCTTGGCCCATTTGCCGATAATTAAGCACTGCCTTTTTAAACAAATATGTCTGAGAATATGCAAGCTGTTTTCTTTGGCAAAACATATTAAAATTATACTAATAGCGATGTTAAATGAAATGATAAAAAAGATTTTTTCTAGAGATAGCTAAATTTGCTAAACTTAAAAGCAACATGAACAAAAATAGTTTTACTCCAGTTAAGCACTTGCTTAAAAAGAAAACTCGTCATTTTGGTCGAGTTGCCGGCAAAGAAACAGAACCGAGAATTTTCTCAAGAGAGGTTAGCGAGAATGAAGAAAAGCAGGAGCTTGCCTCAGTACCTGAATCTTCCCCCGAAAGAGCAAAAGAGATTATTGAAGAAATCCCCGAATTACCGGAGCTCGATGATGAGCTTAAGAACGAAGGAGTTGAACTAGTTGACCATAACACTATTTTTATTAACAATCGCAAACTCAATTTACCCTTGCCGCTAGAAGACGTTGATCAAGGTTTTCACAAACCCCTTACTAGTGGTTGGCGATGGTTATCAGAGCTGTCTAAATATATCTTAAGGCGCTTTCATATTGTTATCAAAAAAATTGGCGGCAAAATAAAGCTAGTTGAAAAAAACTAATGCTGTGGCTTGCTATTAACACCTTATTACTGGCGACAATATTTTTTCTGATATCTCCGGCTAATAATTTAGTGATTACCATTTTTATTTGTTTTACTGGTCTTGAAGCAGGTTTGCTTCTTTTTCAGCTTAAGCTAAAGAAAGCTTTTTGGACAAGGTTTTGTTTAATTTATCTGCCGACTGTAATTACTGCCTTAATGTATTTTTCTTGGCAGGAGATCTTCAGCTTTTTTATGCTCCTGTATTTAGCGGTTATTTTAGTTTTATTAGAGCTTTTCTTAAGACAGTTTAGTATTTAAACGCTCGGTTTGTTATACTCATTCTTTGAAATGAGGCGCTTGTTTGAAGTACTAATACCATTAACTACCTGGAGTTTAATTACTCTGCCAATTTGGCTATCGCCGTTTCATCCGGCGGTTGTTGCTTATTTTATTATTGTGTTTAACGTTTATTTTTTCTACAAATCTCTAAAAACGGTAATCTTAGCTACAGTGTCATACATTAATATCAGCAAATCACGTCGTGTGAATTGGTTACAGAAAGCAGAAAAGCTCGAAGGCTTTTCTAAAATCAGGCATTTTATTATTATCCCGAACTATAAAGAAAACTATCAAAAAGTAAAAAAAACGCTTAATAATTTAACAGCACAAAAATATCCGCTGAAAAACATTCACATTGTTATGGCTTTAGAGGATTCCGAAGGTCCGTCAGCTGTTACTCGGTTTAATCGTCTTTTCCAACAGTTTGGTAATCAATTTGGTAGTTTTTGGGCTACTTATCATGTACTGAAAGATAACGAAGAGAAGGGTAAAGCTAGTAATGAGGCTTACGCCGCCAGAAAAATTAGCCAGTATGTTCGTAAACACAATTTTGATCCAGTCAATGTTTTAGTTACTTCTTGTGATGCTGACGCTCTAGTAGACAAACAATATTGTAGTTATTTAACTACTAATTATTTGCTCGATCAAAACAGTCGCTATCATTTTTATGCCGCTCCGGTTGTTTTATACAACAATTATTGGAGTTTAAATTTTATTATCAGGTTGCAAACTACAATTTCTTCCATTTTGCGCCTTTCTTTGCTTTCAGATAAAAATAATCTTATTCAGATATCTACTTACAGCATGAGCCTGTGGCTTCTAGAATCAGTTGATTATTGGGACGTTGATATTATTCCCGAAGATTGGCACATTTTTTTGCAGGCCTTTTTTAAGCACGGTATAAAAGTGCAAACGGTACCAATTTATTTACTTTGTACTCGAGATGGGGTTAGAGGGAACAATCTTTGGGATTCGTTTAAGAGTCGCTATGAGCAGGAAAAGCGCTGGGCCTGGGGAGTTTCTGACATTCCTTATGCCTTAGAACAGCTTTTCAAATCGCCCCACATTCCTTTTTTAGACAAGGTTTTTCGTTTATCTGGAATTATTGAAAGTCATATTTTCTGGCCGATCTCTTTTTTCTTGCTTACCTTAGGTGCCAGTTTACCGGTTTTGATTAATCCCTATTTCAAAAGAACGGTGATGGGGTATGTCTTGCCAAAAGTGGCTGGTGGTATTTTAACTTTGTCGGTACTATTTGTTTTGGTTATTGCCTATCTTGATTTTCAAGCCAAACGCCACTTCATTAAAAAAGACGAGGCCAAAAAATTTCCCTATTTAGTTGTTCAGTGGCTACTGTTTCCTCTTCTTTCTCCAATTATATCCGCTTTTTTGTCTTCCTTACCGGCTTTAGAATCTCACACTCGTTTGCTGTTGGGAAAAAAACTTAATTATAAGGTCACTCGCAAAATATGAACAATTCCAAAGTAATTAATTTTCTCGACTCAAAATGGAGATGGCTGGCAATTTTCGGATTTACTTTTCTGGCCGCTTTCTATTGGTTACCAGAAAGCGTTCCCCTTTTTTATTCCCAAGTATTACCGGAGGAAAAATTGGGAAATAAATATGAACTATTAATTATTCCGGTTTTTATTTTTGTCTTTTTCTCACTCACTGAGCTCTGGCTTCAGCGGCTGGCTTTGAAAAATGAAAATATGCTTAACTTAATTAAATTGTTTCGAATTAGTTTGGCGAGTTTTAGCTACCTAATTTTTATTAGAATTATTATATTAATAATATAGAGCATTATATGTGGCCCACAGTTTTAGGAGCATTTCTAATAAGCCTTTTTTTCACTCCGGTGGTGATTTTTTTGGCAACTCGGCTTGGTATTGTTACCGACGCTAAAACCAGCAAGCATCCGGCCCATACTCATCAAGGGATTTTACCCAGAGCCGGTGGTTTACCAATATTTCTAGGAATTCTCCTCCCTCTGTTTTTTTTTATCGGCAATAAAATTGTTTTTTTTCTTCTTTTGGGGGCTACTACTACAGTGATAATTGGTTTACTTGACGACAAGTACGATCTATCGCCATACCTGCGCTTCGGAGCTAATTTTATTGTTGCCGCTATAGCTGTAGCAGGTGGCGCTGGTATTCCCTATATTACCAATCCTTTTGACACTCTTTGGCGACTGGATCAGTTTACCTTTAGTTTTAACTTATTTGGCAGTGGTTATGAGTTGTTGTGGCTAGCCGACCTTGTTGCTGTTTTATGGATAGTTTGGTGTATGAATATGGTTAACTGGAGCAAGGGGGTTGACGGCCAACTACCTGGTTTTGTGGCTATTACTGCTTTCTTTTTGGGCCTTTTGTCTCTGCGTTTTTCTCAGCATGATATTTCCAAAGAGATTGTTACCATAGTCTGTTTTGTTACAGCCGGTTCATTCTTGGGCTTTTTGCCATGGAATTTTTATCCGCAAAAAATTTTACCCGGATATGCGGCAGGGAGTTTAGCTGGTTATTTGTTGGGAGTACTATCTATTCTTTCTTGGGGCAAGCTGGGCACTATGCTTTTATTGCTTATTTTGCCTTTAGCTGATGCCCTAATTGTTATTAGCCGCCGTATTTTGCAAAAAAGGTCTCCGTTTAAAGGCGATCGCTTTCATTTTCATCATACTCTCTTAAGTATGGGTTGGAGTCGTCGTCGGATAGCCATTTTTTATTGGCTAGTGTCTTTAATCGTAGGTTCCCTAACCTTATTTATGAATTCAACTGAAAAAATTTATGCCTTTTTACTACTACTGGTATTATTGTCTGGCATAGTAGTTTGGAGTTTCTACTTTGTTAAAAATGAAAACTAAAATTAAAATAATTGCTATTGCTATCCTTGTTTTTTTGGCGATTTTTGTTGTTATCCAGTTTTTCTCTCCGGATAAATATATTAGTCGTCTATTCACTAAAACTGGCACTTTGAGTGTAGAAAGCATTCCCAAAACCAATGTTTTTTTAAGTAACAACCTAGTTGGCCAAACTCCATTGCAAACAAACATTAAAGCCGGTGTTTATACTATTAAGCTTGTTCCTGAAGTAACTCAAGCAAGTCTGATTCCTTACTCAGCTACAGTTAGAGTTTTTCAAGGGACAACTACTTATGTCAATCACGAACTAGCAACTAAGGACTTACAGAGTGCCGGTGAAATTTTGTCACTAGAAGAGAGTGGTAGTACTAAAGCGCAGATTTGGGTTAATACCGATCCTCCTGGAGTTTTTGTCTCTTTAGATGGTCAAGATAGGGGAGTTAGCCCTGTTTTTATGGATAATGTTTCTGACGGTAGTCATGATCTGTCAGTTCGAGGCGATGGTTTTATTGCTCGTAGTGTTAAAGTGAACGCAGTTAATGGCTATAAGCTCAATGCTGATTTTAAATTAATGATCGACGAAAATTATCAAAAACCGGCTAACGATAAAAAAAAGGAAAAAGATAAAAAAGTAAAAAAGGCCGAAAAATTGCTAATTTTAGATACTCCAACTGGCTGGCTGAGAGTGAGAGAGGCTCCTAATCTAAGCGCATCAGAATCAGCCCAAGTTAAACCGGGGGATGAGTTTATTTATTTTGAAGAACAAAGCAACTGGTATCAAATTGAGTATGAAGAAGACAAGTTGGGATGGGTTTTTGGAGACTATGTTGAGCTGGTTGATGATACTGATTCTTCGGATTAACTTTCGCTTGCAAAAAAAAATTTCCGTCTGTATAATGCTACTACTCTTTTTTCTGGAGTGATTTTATTAATAAATTATTAATTTAACAAAAACAAAAATATGGCAACTGCAAAATATGATAGAAATAAGCCCCATTTAAATATTGGCACTATTGGTCACGTTGATCATGGCAAAACCACACTTACAGCAGCTATTACTACTGTTTTAGCAAAAAAAGGAATGGCAGAGGCTTTTTCTTATGAGCAAATTGACAAGGCTACGGAAGAAAAATCGCGAGGAGTAACAATTAATGTTCATCACTGTGAGTATGAAACCGAAAAACGTCATTATGCGCATATCGACTGTCCTGGCCATCGAGACTATATCAAAAACATGATTACCGGTGCCGCCCAGATGGACGGTGCTATTTTGGTAGTTTCAGCTCCAGACGGAGCCATGCCTCAAACCAGAGAACATATTTTGTTGGCTAGCCAAGTTAATGTGCCGGCAATGGTAGTCTTTTTGAATAAGGTTGATATGGTTCAGGATAAAGAGTTATTAGAGTTGGTTGAGATGGAAATCCGTGACCTGCTTACTAAATACAAATTCCCTGGCGACAAAGTCCCAATTATTAAAGGGTCGGCTTTAAAAGCCGTTGAGGGTGAAGCAGAGTCAGAGAAAGCGATTGAGGAGTTAATGAAGGCAGTTGACGAGTATATTCCTTTACCTTCTCGCGACAAAGAGAAGCCCTTTATGATGCCAATTGAGGATATTTTTTCTATTAAAGGTAGGGGTACGGTAGTTACAGGCAGAGTTAGTCGAGGTACTCTTAAGGTTAACGAAGAAGTTGAAATTGTCGGCATCAAAGCCAATAAAAAAACTATTGTTACCGGAATTGAAATGTTCAGGAAAAGTATGGACGAAACTATTGCCGGAGACAATGTTGGCTTGCTTTTGCGAGGAATTGAGAAGAAAGATGTTGTTCGTGGACAAGTGATTGCCAAACCAGGCACAATTAAGCCCCACAAAAAATTTGAGGCCGAGCTTTATGTGCTTACCAAAGATGAAGGTGGGCGTCACACTCCTTTCTTTAATGGTTATCGGCCACAGTTCTTTATCAATACTGCCGATGTAACTGGCGAAGCCAAATTACCCAGCGGGGTTGAAATGGTTTCTCCTGGTGACAACGTTACTATTACCGGTGAACTTATTTACCCAGTAGCTATGGAGCAAGGCTCCAAGTTTGCTATTAGAGAAGGTGGTAAAACTGTAGGAGCTGGAGTAGTCACCAAAATAGTTGAGTAACCAGTATTAAGTTATAATTTTTTTAAGGTTAATGCCAACGGGGAAGATTAGAGTTCGTTTAAAAGCTTATGATCACAAAGTCTTAGAAGACACTTGTGATAAGATAATTTCAACAGCCATTAAGACTGGAGGGGCAGTTATTGGCCCAGTTCCTTTACCTACCAGAAGAACAATGTTGGCGGTTAACAAATCCCCCTTTACTGATAAAGATAGTAGGGAACATTTCGAAGTTAAGGAACATAAGCGCTTAATTGATATTGTCAACCCAACCTTGCAAACCATAGATGCTCTTACTCATCTGGACATCCCCTCTGGCATTGACGTCGCCATTAAGATGTAATATAATTGTCACCAACGATGCGATTATCTAAACTGTCTAAAAAGCAGCTTTAGGCAAAAAACGGATTGGCTAGTTTTATAGTTTAAAAAAAGGCCCCAATCTGGGTCTTTTTTTATTTGATTTAAATAAATGACAGCTTTTATATTAGCGACTAAAATTAAGCAGGTAGCCGGTTTTGACGAGCAAAAAAAACGGCGAGTTTACACGGTTTTAAAATCAAGTCCGTGCTATGTTACTCAAATTAAAACTGTGGATAAAGACGGTTATTTGGCAATCCAAATTGGATTTAGCTACAAAAAAAAGAAGAATATTAAAAAAACTATTCTTGGCCAAACTGAAAAAGCGGGAATAAAAACCCCGCTTTCTTTTTTGGCAGAAATTCGACTTGATTCGTCTGCAGTTGAAAAGGTCGAAGACAAAGGGAAACAGGGATACAAAATCGATGGTCAAACCTATTTTTCTGGAACCGAGATCAAACCAGAAGAAGTTTTTAAATTACAAGATAAGGTATTGGTTAAAGGAACAACTAAAGGCAAAGGTTTTGCCGGAGTAGTAAAGAGGCATGGGTTTGCCGGTGGGCCAAAAACCCATGGGCAGAGTGATCGTTTGCGAGCTCCGGGTTCAATTGGTTCAGGAACAACTCCTGGCCGAGTTTGGAAAGGAAAAAAAATGGCCGGAAGAATGGGTCAAGACTCAAAAACCATAAAAGGCTTAAAAGTAGCCAAGATCGATAATCAGCAAATTTGGCTGCAAGGCTTAGTTCCTGGTCCGGCAGGAGGAGTTATCACTGTTATCAAACAATAAAAAAATGGTAAAAAAAGAGTTAACACTAGAGGGAACGGTATTGCCCAAGGATATTTTTGGAGTAAAGGCTTCAGATAAACTCCTCAGTCAATATGTTTATGTGTATCTTAATAATCTAAAAAAAGGACGTTCCCAAACCAAAACTCGCTCCCAGGTTGTTGGTTCAACTCGAAAAATCTATCGCCAAAAAGGCACTGGTAGAGCCAGACATGGTAGCAATAAAGCGCCAATTTTTGTTGGCGGCGGAGTTGCTTTTGGCCCAACCGGAGACTATCGCCAACTAAAGTTAACCAAAAAAATGAAACGAAAAGCCTTGTTTTACGCTCTTTCTCTTAAACTTCAAGAAAAGCGGTTGGTTTTAGTTAAGGAGATTCAAATTAGCAAAATTAATAAAACCAAACAGGCTAGTGTTTTTTTGGCTGGTCTAAAATATCAGAAGCCAGCAATTTTGGTTTTACCTCATGCTCATAAAACTCAAGTCTGTTTTCATAATTTAACAGACTTAACTGTTAACGAACCCTGTGCTTTAAATGCTTACAAAGTTTTAAAAAGCCAAACCCTTATTTTTACAGATAAGTCATTAGCGGAGTTTATTTCGTTGTTTAAACATGAGTAATACAGTTTTAATAAAGCCAGTGTTAACTGAAAAGTCATTAAATAGTCCAGATCTATATGTGTTTGCGGTAGATAAAAAGGCTAACAAACACCAAATCAAAGCCGCAGTTGAAAAAGTTTATAAGGTTGAAGTAAAAGATGTCAGAACAGTTACAGAAAAAGGCAAAATTAAAACAGTGGGTAAACGCCGTCTTAAAAAAAGACTGCCAGACACAAAGAAGGCCTATCTAACTTTATTAAAAGGAAAAATTGAAGACTTTCCCAAAAATAACTAACAATGACAGACTATAAAAAAGCCAGTAAAAAATTAAAAGTAATATTACCCAATCGTGCTGGGCGTGATAATAGCGGCCAAATTTCTTCTCGAAGCCGAGGAGGCAGGCATAAACGTTTTTATCGCCGCATTGATTGGAAGCGAGATAAGCATGATATTTGGGGTAGTGTAGTCAAGATTGAATACGATCCTAACCGTTCGGTTGACATTGCCTTAATTAAATATAAGGACGGTGAATACCGTTATATTTTATTACCTACCAACTTAAAACTAGGTGACAAAATTATTACCTCAAAAGAGGCTCCAATTAAACCTGGTTGTAGCCTGCTCCTTAAATTTATTCCTATTGGTGTAGAAATACACAATATTGAGCTGGTTCCTGGTATGGGTGGTCAAATGGCTCGCTCTGCAGGCACTGCCTGTGTTATTATTGGAAAAGACAAAAAATATGCCCAGTTAAAACTTCCTTCCGGTGAGATTAGGAAGGTATTACTGTCTTGTTGTGCTACAATTGGACAGTTAGGTAATGTTAATAGAAAACAAGAAAAATTAGGCAAAGCTGGCAGTTCTCGTCATCGTGGCCGCCGGCCAAAAGTTCGAGGCGTTGCTATGCATCCCGGTAGCCATCCCCATGGCGGTGGCGAAGGCCGTAGTGGTGAGGGCATGCATCCAAAAACACCTTGGGGTAAAACAGCGCATGGCTTAAAAACCCGTAATAAAAAAAAGACATCAGAAAAGTTAATAATTAAACACCGAAGCTAAATATTATGACCAGATCAATGAAAAAAGGGCCTTATATTGATGAGAAATTACTGAAAAAGGTTCTTAAGCAAAAGCAAGCCAAGAAAACCGAGCCGATTAAAACTTGGGCTCGGGCTTCTCAGATTCCGCCGGACTTTGTTGGCCATCGTTTTTTGGTTCACAACGGCCGAAAGTTTATTGAGGTTTATGTTGGCGAGTCTATGGTTGGTCATCGTTTAGGAGAGTTTGCCATGACCAGAACATTTAAGGGTCACGGCCGGGTAACCAAGAGAATTACCCAAAAAACATAATATTACAATGGAAAAAACAGTTAAAACCAAATATTTGAGGATTTCAGTAAAAAAATTGAGATTCTTAATTGATAGTTTAAAAGGTAAAAACGCAGTTTCAGCAATGTCAAAACTGGAATTACAGTCACAAAAAGCCGCTGTTTTAACAAGCAAAGCTCTGAAAAGTGGAGTTAACCTTTTTGATAAAAAAGAGCAGGAGCAGTTAGTAATTAAACAGATTAGCGCCGACGAAGGCCCGGTTTTTAAACGCTGGCGAGCTGGATCCAGAGGTATGGCCAAAAAATACTCCAAAAAAACAGCACATCTAAAGATAACCTTAGAAATTAAAAATAAAACCAAAAACGCCAATGGGAAATAAAGTAAACGCGAACGCTTTGAGGTTGGGAATTTCCAAAACTTGGGATAGCCGCTGGTTTTTTAGTAACAGCAAGCTATTTCGGCAGTCTTTGCTCCAAGATATAAAAATAAGAAAACTGTTAATGAATCGTTATCAACCGGCTGGCTTAACTCAAGTTGAAATTGAGCGTAGTTTGTCAGGAATGAATTTAATCCTACATTCCGTTAGGCCGGGAATGATTATTGGTCGTGGTGGTAAGGGCCTAGAAGAAGTTAAAGAAAAAGTGATGGAGCTTTTAGGAATTATTAAACAAAAAGATAAGGAAAAATTTAAATTGGAAATTAAAGTTGAACAGGTTAAAAAACCCTTTCTTAATGCTCGTTATGTAGCCGACTATATTTGTGAGCGTATTGCCAGGGGCTTTCCTCATCGCGGCCTGGTTCATTCAACTATGAGTAAAGTTAAAGAAAGCGGCTCCCAAGGAGTTAAAGTTGTTTTAGCTGGTCGCATCAGAGGGGCTAATATTGCCAGAGTAGAAAAATATCAAGTTGGCAAAGTACCACTATCCTCAGTAAAAGCAGATATTGATTATGCCAGTAGCCCGTCTTTAACTAGAAATGGTTATGTAGGAATAAAAGTTTGGATCTGTCGCTAAAATGCTAGCTCCCAAAAGAAGCAAACATCGCAAGCAGTTTAGAGGAACTTATAAAAGACTTGCTACCAGTGGTAACAAGGTAAACTTTGGCCGTTTTGGTTTAGTTAGCCAACAACAGGCCTGGATTACCGATAGGCAGATAGAGTCTTGTCGCGTGGTTCTTTCACGAGAAACTCGCAAGATTGGCCGTTATTGGTTAAGGGTTTTTCCGCACAAACCTTATACTAAAAAACCTTTGGAAGTGGGTATGGGTGGCGGCAAAGGAGACATTTCTCATTATGTAGCTACCGTTTTGCCTGGAAGCGTAATGTTTGAGCTTGATGGAGTTAGTCAGAGCGAAGCCAAACGAATTTTTAAAAAAGTTAGTCATAAGTTGCCAGTTAAAACTATAGTAATTGACAAAAACAATGAGTAAACAAAAAATAATTAACACCAAGAAGTTACGGCAGATGAAATCAGCAGAGCTAATAAAGCTTTTAAAAGAACAGCAATTGCTCAAGAGTCAAGAAGCGCTTTTAGATGTAACAAAAAAAGCCAAAAATACTAATTTACTTAAGCCAAAGAAGTTACTTATTGCTCGAATAAAAACAATTCTTGCCGAAAAAAGAGCTTTAGCGAAGTTAGCAGTTATTCCCAAGTCGGGAAAAAAGAAAAAAGACAATGACTAAAACACTAGAAGGAATAGTGGTTTCAAACAAAATGACTGGTACTGTGGTAGTAAAAGTTGAGCGCCGCTATCGCCATCCTGTCTATGCCAAAGTTGTTAAACGAGATAAGAAGTATTTAGCCAACAACCCAAAATTAAAATTAAAAGAAGGGGACTTGGTTAAAATCGAAGAGGTTCGGCCAATATCAAAAAACAAGCATTATCAAGTTGTTGAGAAAAAATAAACAATGTTGCAGTTAAGGTCGATGATTAATGTTGCCGATAATAGTGGTGCCAAGCTAATACAACTAATTGGTATTCCTGGTCGTGGCAATAAAGTGATTGCCAGAATTGGCGATATTATTACCGGAGTAGTCAAAAAAGCAGATCCTACCGGTCAGGTACGTACACACCAAATTACAAGAGCGGTAATTGTCAGAAGCCGAAAAGAACTACGGCGAAAAGATGGTTCCTATATTCGTTTTGATGAGAATGCAGTAGTGGTTTTAGATGCTAAAACCAAGGCTCCCAAAGGAACCAGGATTTTTGGCCCAATTGCCAGAGAGATAAAGCAGCTTGGATTTGTTAAAATAGCAAGTCTGGCCAAGGAAATTTATTGATAAAACAAATGAAAATTAAAAAAGGCGACCAAGTAAAAGTTATTCTCGGAAAAGATAAGGGTCGTGAAGGTGTAGTGGAGAAAACCTATGCTAAAAGCAATAAGCTTTTAGTTAAAGAAATCAATGTTTATAAAAAACATGTTAAAAAAAGCGAAGCTTTTCCCAAAGGCGGTATTGTTAATGTTAATCGCCCGATTTATGCTAGTAAAGTAATGTTGATTTGTCCTAACTGCAAAGAAAAAACTAGAGTAAGTTATCTAGAAAAAGGCAAAGGACAAAAACAGCGAATTTGCTGTAAATGTAAGAAAGTTATTAAATAATCATGCACCAGTTATTAAAAAAATATCAAGATGAAGTTCGGCCTGGTCTGAAAAAGGATTTTGGCATAAAAAATGACTTACAAGTGCCCAGACTAGTAAAAATCGTGGTCAACATGGGTTTGAATGATGCTGTTGGTAATAAGGGGATAATTGATAAGGCCGCCAAACAGCTGAAAATTATTGTTGGCCAGCAACCGGCAGTAACCAAGGCTAAAAAAGCTATTTCTGCTTTTAAGTTGAGAAAAGGAATGCCCATGGGTTTGAAAATTACCCTAAGGGGTAGTCGGATGTTGGATTTTTGGGAAAAACTTGTTAAAATAGTACTCCCTCGACAGCGTGATTTTAAAGGGATTTCAGATAAGAGTTTTGATAGCCAAGGAAACCTTAATCTTGGTTTTCGGGAGCAGACAATTTTCCCGGACCTGGAATATGACCAAATTGATAAAGTGCGCGGGTTGGAGATAACTATTGTCACTTCAACCACAAAGAAGGAACAGGCAAAAAGATTATTATTAGATTTAGGCTTGCCTTTTAAAAAATAAAAATGGCGAAAACAAGTGATATTGTTAAATTTCAAAAAAAACAAAAATATAAAACCAGAGAGGTTAATCGTTGTTCAATTTGTGGGCGTAGTCGAGGTTATATGCGCAAGTTTGGGCTGTGCCGCCTTTGTTTTCGTAAGGCCGCCCATGCCGGTGAGATACCCGGTGTATTAAAAGCATCATGGTAATGATTTCAGATCCTGTCGGCGATATGTTAACCAGAATTAGAAATGGTTATATGGCCTCAAAAAAGAAAATTGTTTTGCCGCATGCCAAAATAAAGGAAGCGGTGCTCAAGGTATTGGTTAAAAATAAGATTGTTAGCGACTTTAAAAAAACTAGTGATGGTTTCAAAAAAAATCTTGAGGTTACTCTCTTCCAAAATTTGCTTCGTCGGTATCAAATAAAAAGAATCAGTAAACCCGGCTGCCGAATTTATCTTTCTGCTAAGGACTATTATTCAGTCAAAGGCAAACAAGGCTTCTTGATTATTAGCACCTCAAAAGGAGTTATGGATAGTTATCAAGCAGAAAAAGATAAGCTTGGCGGTGAAGTTCTAGCGGAGATATTTTAAAGATGTCAAAAATTGGTACCTCTCCAGTAAAAATACCAGACGAGGTGAAAGTGGCAAAAAATGGTCAGGAATATTGTTTCCAAGGGCCAAAAGGAGAATTGAAGTTGTCCTTTCCTAAAGAAATTGGAATTGAGATAAAAGAGGGTATTGCCACCTTTGTTAACCAAAGCTCGGATATAAAGAGCAGGGCTCTTCATGGTTTAGTACGGATGTTGTTTGCTAACGCTGTTTCCGGAGTTTTAAATCTTTGGGAGAAAACCCTAGAGATTCATGGAGTTGGTTATCGGGTTAAACAGGAGGGTGACAATCTTGTTTTTCAAATTGGCTATTCCCACCCGGTAGTTTTTAATGTGCCAAAAGAGGTAATGTCAACAGTAAAGGGCAGCAAAATAGTTATTGCTGGAGTTGATAAACAAAAAGTGGGTGAAGTAGCCGCTAAGATAAAACAGATTCGCAAACCGGATAAATATAAAGGTAAGGGGATTCGTTATCAAGGTGAGATTATCAAGTTAAAACCGGGTAAAAAGGCAAAAACAGCTGCCTAAAAAAATTAAGATATCAAAATGAAAATTAGTAGCTTACAAAAGAAAACTATTAAAATTAGGCGTCGTAGAATACTGAGAGTTAGGCGGCCGATTTTAGAAAATGCTTCTAGGCCAAGGTTAAGTGTTCATCGCTCTAATCAGTATATTTATGCGCAAATAATTAATGATCAGAAAAAAGAAACCTTGGTAGCGGCTTCAGACTTAAAACTAAAATTAAAAGGAACTAAAATTGAAAGAGCTAAGGCAGTTGGTAAAGAGTTGGCCGAAAAAGCTAAGAAAAAAAAGATTAGCAAAGTTGTTTTCGATCGCGGTTGGTATAAGTTTCACGGGCGAGTTAAGGCTTTAGCCGATAGTGCCCGTGAACAAGGATTAATTTTTTAAAATGAGAACAAAACAAGAAGACGGTTTACAGGAGGAGGTTTTGCATATTCGTCGGGTTTCCCGTAAGGTTCCAGGTGGAAACTACGTTTCTTTCTCGGCTCTGGTTGCGGTTGGTGACGGTAAGGGGGGTTTGGGAATTGGCCTAGCTAAAGCTCTAGAAGTTCCCAAAGCTATTAACAAAGCCTTAGCCAAAGCTAAAAAAAGAATAGTCAGTATCAAATTAAACAAAACCACTATTCCTTATGATCTGATTATTAAATATAATGCTACCAAACTGTTGTTAAAACCCGCTCCTGAGGGAACTGGCCTTAAAGTTGGTAGTGTGGTTAGGCCTCTAATGGTTCTTTCTGGGATCAAGGATTTGTCAGGGAAAATATACGGTTCAAATAATAAAATTAATCTGACTTATGCCGTTCATAGTTATTTTAAAAAATTAGCCAAAGAGCAAAAAAATGGTTAAATTGAGCGAGTTGCCCAAAATCCACAGCAAAAAGCCAAAGCGTGTCGGTCGTGGCTGGGGTTCAGGAAAAGGTAAGTATTCCGGCCGTGGTAACAAAGGCCAAAAATCAAGAGAAAAAATCAAATGGCTTTTTGAGGGAGGTCAGGCAAGGCTAAATAAACATTTGCCAATGATCAGAGGTAAAGGAAAAAACAAGTCGATTAAGCCCCAAGGGCGGGTTCTTAACGTTAGCGATCTCGAAAGTAATAAAAAAATAAAAAGCGGAGCAGTAATTGATAAAACTTATTTAATTAAAAATGGTCTCCTAGAAAAAGGCCTAGCTGTTAAACTGTTAGGTAAAGGTAAATTAACAAAAAAAT
Organism: uncultured Gammaproteobacteria bacterium; assembly: GCA_964515585.1. GTDB lineage: Bacteria > Patescibacteriota > Microgenomatia > UBA1406 > UBA1406 > UBA1406. The sequence goes on from CAZEVA010000082.1 coordinate 14,967, forward strand.
TAACAGTAAAAATTAGTATGTCGCAAAAAGCAGCAGAAAAAGTTAATAAGGCCAATCAGTGAATATTAACCTAAAGGCCATTGTGGCCGATATTTGGAATAATCGAATTTTAAGGCGCAAGTTTTTATTTACTCTTTTTATTATTTTTGTTTTTCGTTTGTTTGCTTTTGTTACTATTCCCACTATTAATCTCGATAAATTACAGCAGTTGTTTTCCGGTAATCAATTCTTAGTGTTACTAGACATTTTTTCCGGAGGTACGCTGGTGAACTTTTCTATTATGGCAATTGGTTTAAATCCATACATTAATGCCTCAATTGCTATTCAGCTTTTGTCAGCCATTTATCCTCCGCTGGAAGCCTTATCAAAAGAGGGAGAGTACGGTCGTTTTAAGCTTAATCAATACACTCGTTTTGTTACTTTGCCAATTGCCTTTTTACAGAGTATTGGTATGTATTTCTTTTTAAATAACCAGCAAATTATTGACAAACTTAGTTTTATTGAACTTTCGGTTTTTGCTCTATCGCTAACAGCCGGAACCTTTATTTTAATGTGGTTGGGGGAGCTGATTTCTGAGTTTGGAGTTGGTAATGGGGTTTCTTTTATTATTTTAGCGGGTATTGTTGGTCGAATTCCGGTGATGTTTGGCCAGAGTTTTAACTTGCTTAATCAAGAAACTTTTATTCCCTCACTGTTGTTAATTGCTATTTCTCTGGCGGTTATTTATGCGGTTGTGGTTTTAAATGAGGCCAAGCGAAAAATTCCGGTTTATTATGCCAAAAGAGTGCGGGGCGGGAAAATGTATGGGGGAGCTACTAATTATCTTCCCATTAAACTCAGTCAAGCTGGCGTTATCCCTATTATTTTTGCAGTTTCCTTTGTTCTTTTTCCACAACTAATTGGCAATTTCCTGGCGGCTTCAGCTAATAGTACTTTAAGCGGTTTGGGTAATTTTTTAGTAACTGTTTTTAATGCTAGCGGCATAGTTTATAATGTTATTTACTTTCTTTTGGTAGTTGTTTTTACTTTCTTTTACTCTTCAATTATTTTCAACCCGCAAAAAATTACCGACGAAATCCAAAAATACGGCGGCTTTATTCCAGGTATTAGGCCGGGAAAAAATACTCGGGACTATCTTCAAAGCACTCTTTACAGATTAACTTTTATTGGCGCCATATTTTTAGGAATTATTGCGGTTTTGCCGAATATTCTTTCCAGTTTAACCGGTGCCAGGCTTATCTTTTTTGGTGGTACTAGCATCCTAATTGTTGTATCAGTAATTTTAGAAACTTACAAGGTAGTTCAGGCTCAGCTAACCACCGACAGTTATGAAAAGTTGCAAAACCTAATATGAAAATTGTTTTTTTTGGTATTCCCGGAGCCGGAAAAAGTACTCAGGGTAACTTATTATCGAAACAACTGCATATTCCTTATCTTTCCACTGGTCATATTTTTCGAAAACTAGCTCAAGAAAAAACAAAATGGGGGCGCTATGTTAAGGAAACCTTGGCCTCTGGCTTACTCATTCCCGATAAGAAAGTAATTGAGATTGTTAACAAATATCTCAGTCGGCCGGAGTATCAGCAAGGTTATCTTTTAGATGGCTTCCCCCGTAACTTATACCAAGCCAAAACTTTTTCAAATCACATCGACAGAGTCATTTTCCTAAAAATTTCTGATAAAGAGTCTCTTTGGCGTATTGCCGGACGAGAGGGAGAAAAGCGTGACGATAATACAGTTAAGGCTATGAAAACTCGAATCGATATTTTTCATCGTCATACCAAGCCAGTATTAAACTATTATCGAAAACGAGGACTGCTTCTTGAAGTTGATGGCAGTAAGTCTATAAAGCAAATTAACCAATTATTGTTGAAGTCGCTGGGAAAATCAATTGGCAAAAACGGTTTAACTAATTGGCACAAGCGGGGCAAAGTGCTTTTGGCTATCGTTGGTTTGCCCGGAGCTGGTAAAAGTGTGGCCGCCGACTATTTTAAGAAAAAAGGTTTTCCAGTGATTAGATTGGGGCAGATTACCGATGACATTATCAAAGAACGCAAACTAAAAAATAATAACCAAACCAATAAACTGGTTCGAGAAGAACTGCGTAAGAAATATGGTATGGATGCCTATATTGTTAAAAATATTCCCAAAATTAGGGCGGAGTTCAAAGAGCACAAGGTTGTTGTTATTGATGGTATGCGCTCCTACGAAGAGTATCTAACTGCCAAAAAAAGCTTTGCTAATGTTTTCTTACTGGCAATTGTGGCTGATAAACAAATACGCTACAGCCGTCTGAAAAAACGAAAAACTCGTAGTAATTTAAGTGGCCCCCAGAGAGACAATCAGGAAGTTATTAATCTCAACATTGGCCCTACGATTGCTTTAGCCGATTCTCTAGTTATTAACAACGGCACGGCTCTAGACTTTGAAGACAAACTCCAAGAGGTTTATCGTCAGGTTTATTTTGGCATAAATTAAATGACTTCTTCTTCCAGTTTTACCACTAAAAAAAAGACAATGATAGAGGCGGGTAGTATTCTGAAAAAAGTAGTTTCCGATCTAAAGCCACACATCAAACCCGGAATCAAAACGGCAGAACTCGACAAGCTGGCAAGTGAACTTATTCTTCATTATGGTGGCGAGATAAGTTTTAACAAAGTTCCAGGTTATCAATGGGCCACCTGTATGTCTGTTAATGAGGTTATTGTCCATGGAGTACCTAATAATTATGTTTTAAAACCCCATGATCTTCTTAAACTAGATATTGGAGTTTATCTCAACGGATATCATATTGACTATGGCGATAGTTTTTATTTAGGTAAAGCTCCGCCGCAGATAGAACGTTTTATGCAAACCGGCAGAGAAGTTTTGCATAAGGTTATTGGCTTAACTAAGGCAGGGGTACATATTGGCAAGGTTAGTCAAACTATCGAAAAAGCTATTAGTAAAGCTGGCTACAAGGTAATTAATAATCTAACTGGCCATGCTGTTGGCAAAGAGCTCCACGAAGATCCTATTGTGCCCCAATTCCTCGACTGTCCAATAAAACAAACTCCTCGTTTTCAGGCCGGTAATGCTTATGCTTTGGAAATTATTTATTCATTGTCTGATAACGAAGTTAGCTATGCCAATCAGGATGGCTGGAGTTTAAAAACCAAAGGCGGTAGTCATAATTGTTGTTTTGAAAGTACTGTTTTTGTTGATAAAGACAAAACCATAGTAATTACAAACTAAAGTTTTATTTTTTAATGATTAGTGATATAATTTATCTTTTGTAATGCAGAGTAATAGTGAAAATCTGATTTTGGTAGGGACGGTTTTAGAAAACCTTCCCAATACCATGTTTAGAGTCAAAGTCGGGGACAATAAGAACACGGTTCTTTGTTATCTAAGCGGTAAAATGAGGAAGCATTTTATCAAGATAATCCCCGGAGACAAAGTAAAAGTTGAAATTACTCCCTACGATAAGTATCGGGGGAGGATTATTTATCGTTTATAACTATGAAAGTTAAGGCATCAGTAAAAAAAATTTGTCCAAAATGCAAAATGGTAAAGAGACGAGGTCGTTTACAAGTTATTTGTGAGAATCCAAAACACAAACAACGTCAAGGCTAAAAATGGCAAGATTATTTGGGATTAATTTAGTTGATAAAGACAAGGTTAGCTTTGCTTTAACCTCAATTTATGGTATTGGTTTTAGTCGTGCCGGGAAAATTCTTAGTGAACTAAAGATTGATGCCAAAAAAAGAGTTAAAGATCTTTCTGACAGTGAACTTAAGCAAATTCAAGACTATGTTGAAGAACGGTTCAAAGTTGAGGGCGACCTGAGGCTTGAGGTAAACGACAACATCAAGAGATTAAAAGAAATTAGCAGTTATCGTGGTTTTAGGCATATACGAGGTATGCCCACTCGTGGACAGCGAACCCGTTCAAACGCTCGCACCCGAAAAGGAAAGAAACGTACGATTGGAGCCTTAAGTAAAGAGGCGTGGGCGAAGATAGATCAACAGCAGAAAAAAAGTTAAATTTAAGTATGAAAACCAAAAAAAGTCAAAAGACTAACGACAAAAAAACCAACAACAAAAAGCAGTCAAAATATATTCCCAAAGGCTGTCTTTATTTAACTGCCACTTTCAATAACACCCTAATTTCAATTACTGATGATAAAGGTCAGGTTATTCATTGGAATTCCTGCGGCAGAATGGGTTTTTCTGGAACCAGAAAATCAACCCCTTATGCGGCAACTTCAACTATTGAGCATATTTTAAAACAAGCCAAAGAGCACTCGGGCTTGGTTGAAATTAGTGTTTATGTCAAGGGCGCGGGTCCGGGACGTGATTCACTTTTAAGAGTATTGCGTAACAGTGATTTTGAAATTAATAAATTAGTGGACCTTACACCGGTGCCTCACGATGGCATTCGTCCCAAAAAGAGAAGGAGGGTTTAAAATGGGCAGACTAATAAAAAGCAAAAACAAATTAGCCAGACGAGAGGGAGTTGATTTATCGCTAAAAACATTTGGCACCAAAGCTCATGCCTCGTTGTTAAGGCGGCTAACCATCATCCCAGGTAAAAAAAGCACAACCAGAAGAATGCGCAAACTGTCTGACTACGGTAAGCAATTAAGAGAAAAACAGAAGCTCAAAAGAATTTATGGCTTAACTGAGAAAAATCTTATACGCTACTTTAAAAAGGCTATTAAAACCAAGGGGAACACTGCTGAGAATTTGGTTAAATTAATCGAAGCTCGTTTGGATAATGTCTTGTATCGGTTGAGAATGGCTCCCACTCGTGCCTGTGCGCGGCAGTTAATTACTCATCGTCACATAAAAGTTAACGGCTCAGTGTTAAACATTCCTTCACAAAAGGTTCAAAAAGGTGATAAAATCGAGTTTGCTAGTCCAAAGACTGCTGACATTACCTATATTAAGGCAGTTTTAACGGAAAAAAATTTACAGTTGCCCAACTGGCTGAAGCGTACCAAAACAGCCGGCGAGGTTAGTCAAGAATTAAAATATGAAGAGTATGTTGAGCCGGTAAATTTGTCACTTGTGGTTGAGTTTTATTCAAAATTATAAATTTGCACTAATTTAAAAAAAATGATAAAAGCAAACTTTTTTATGGAAGCCAAAAAACATACTAGCGATCATGGGGTAATGGAAATATATCCTTTGGAACGTGGCTTTGGCCAAACACTCGGTAATGTTTTACGCCGAACAATGCTTGCCTCACTTGAGGGAGCTAGTCTTAATTATCTAAAAATTAAAGGAGTAACACACCCTTTTTCTACTATTAAAGGGCTAAAGGAAGATGTTTTAACCTTGCTACTTAATTTAAAACTACTCCGTTTTAAGTTTAATGCTGACTCTGAGCAAAAAATTGTTCTTAAAGTTAAAGGGCCAAAAAAAATGACCGCAAAAGAGATCAAGGACTCTCCACTTTGCCAAATAATCAACAAAGATCTTTATTTAGGAGAGCTAGCTAAAGATGGTAATCTAGAAGTAGAGCTTTATATCAATAAGGGAGTGGGCTACGTTCCTGCTGAGGAAAAGAAGGAGCGTGAATTTGGACTGATTCCGGTGGACTCGGCTTACACTCCGGTAAAAAATGTGCAACTCAAAGTAGAGCCTACACGTGTTGGTCGAAAAACCAATTATGATAAGTTAATTTTAACTATTGATACCGATGGTAGTTTAACGCCTAAACAGGCTTTAGAAGATGCCTCTAAGATTTTGGTTAACCAATTTAGTTTATTAGTCGCTGGCGGTGTAGTGAAGCCAAAAGAAGAAAAACCAAAACCAAAAGGAGAAAATTCCGAATATGACGACCGGCCGGATATGATGGTTGATGAGCTTGAATTGCCAACACGGGTAATTAACGCCCTTATCAAGCATGGAATTGAAACCGTGAGTCAGCTAAAGGAACTTGAAGATAATGAGCTAGCCAAGGTTAGAGGATTGGGTAAAAAATCAGTAGAAGAATTAAAAACCAAACTAAACGAGCTTTAATGAAAAAAGGGGTTAAACAGGCCTTGTTAGGGCAGAAGTCTCAAAGAAGGGGATTGAGAAAAAGTCAATTGAAAAGTATTTTTACTTATGGCAAGATTCGAGTTAGTAATAACTCGGCTAAACAGCTAGCGAGGTTAGTTGATAGGTTAATTACCAGAGTTGAAGGCAAAGATAAGCTGGCTTCAATGCGCTACCTGCTTAGTTATGTATCAAGCCGTGCTTTAGCCAAGCAAATTCTTGACTATGGCACCCTTGCTCTTAAAAAAAGAAAAAGCGGCTTTACTAGCCAAACCAAACTGGGTCCCA
>CAZEVA010000083.1:0-18125 GCA_964515585.1 uncultured Gammaproteobacteria bacterium
ATATCAAAGTTTTGGGCAAAAAGAAGGGTTTGAGCGAAGGGGAAGAGGAGAAAAAGCAAAGTGCTTTGCAAAAATATGCTACCGACCTTACTGAAAAAGCGGCGGCAGGGCAGTTGGATCCGGTAGTTGAACGCGCTCCTGTTGTAGAGCGGATTATTCATATTTTGTCTCGACGCACCAAAAATAATCCAGTTTTAATTGGAGAGGCGGGAGTGGGTAAAACAGCTATTGTTGAGGGATTGGCTCAAAAAATTGTGGCTAAAGAAGTTCCGGAAACACTGTTGAATAAAAAAATTCTTCAGCTTGATTTAATGGGAATGTTGGCTGGAGCTTCACGCCGAGGCGAATTTGAAGAACGGCTGAAAAATATGCTTGACGAGCTCAAACAAAGCTCTGGCGGAGTAGTGTTGTTTATTGACGAAATTCATAATATTGTTGGTATGGGGGCCTCTGGCGAAGGTTCTGGTGATGCGGCAAACATTATTAAACCGGCCTTAGCACGAGGCGAAATTCAAACAATTGGAGCGACAACAACCTCAGAGTATCGCAAATACATTGAGAAAGACCCAGCGCTGGAGAGACGTTTTCAGCCGGTAGAAGTTCCGGAACCAACCGCAGAGCAAGCAATTAAAATGTTGCGGGCGATTCGTGATAAATATGAGGCTTTTCATAAAGTGAAGATTCCAGACGAGGTAATTGACGCTTCGGTTAACCTTTCAAAAAGGTATGTTGGCGGTCGTTTCTTACCTGACAAGGCTATTGATTTGATTGATGAGTCGGCCTCAGCGGTTCGTTTGCCGGTGATTTCTTTACCAGAAGAGATAAAGTCTTTACAAGACCATATAAAGGTGCTTGAGCAAGAAAAACAAGAAGCCTTGAAAGTTGGTAATAAAATTAAGGCAAATTTATTTGAAAAAAGAGTTATTGATGCTTCGGACGAATTGAAAGAAAAACAGGAAGAATATCAGCAAAAAAAAGCTCTGTCGGTAGCGGTAGTTTCGGTACCTTTGGTTAAGGATGTTATTGCTCGCTGGACGGGGATCCCGGTGAATAAAATCTCTGATACCGAAAAAGACAAGGTAGTTAAGCTTGAAGAGATTATGCACGAGCGGCTGATAAACCAAAATAATGCCGTGTCTTCGGTTGCCCAAGCAATACGTCGAGGTCGCGCTGGTTTGAAAGCAAATAATAAGCCAATAGGAAGCTTTGTTTTCTTGGGGCCAACAGGTGTTGGTAAAACCGAACTAGTTAAAACTCTAGCCGAGATTTTGTTTGGCACTGAAGACTCAATGGTAAGGTTTGATATGACCGAGTATATGGAAAAGCATGAGGTGGCAAAGTTATTAGGGGCGCCTCCGGGATACGTTGGTTATGAAGAGGGTGGTAAGCTAACCGAGGCAGTTAAGCGTAAACCATATAGTGTGGTTTTGTTTGATGAGGTTGAAAAAGCCCATCCGGACATATTTAACATATTACTGCAAATTCTTGATGATGGTCGTTTGACTGATAATAAGGGGCACACCATCTCCTTTAAAAATACGGTTGTTATTTGTACCTCTAACATTGGCTCTCATACCATTCAACAGCAGTTAATGAAAGAGTCCAAAGAACAAATAGAAGAGCCTTTAGTTTTAAGTAGCTATGTATTTTCGCCTCGAGGTCGAGAGATTTTGGTTTTTGGCAACCAATATTTTAGTCGAGACTCGAAAGAAGCAGAGTGGTCGCCTGGGTTTTTGCGTGACTATTTTGCCGGCCAAAAAGTTATCGAGAAAGATAAAGAGGGTAGTAACACGGAGATAGCTATTGACCTACTTAAAATTAGTACCCATGCTATTTCACCTCAAGGAGTAGAAGTGATAACTTCTGGTGAAGATTTGTATTTACGCAATTCGACAACCGCCAAAGAATGGCAAAAACTAAAACTTGTTGATTACTTCAAAGATAATCTGGTAGTAAATACTTTACCGGACACTCCAGATGAACAGTTGCCCACAGTGGGTTTAGCTACCCATGCTTTTACACCTCAAGAGGAAGAGCTGGTAACTTATAAGAATCGACTATGGAAAAGAAAGATGGGGACTAAAGAATGGACAGTAATGCCTTTGGCTAAATATTTGAAGGGGGCAAAAACTGAACAGGGAGAAGCTTTGCCAATGGCGTATTGGAACATTCATCTTTTTGATGCCAAAGGAATGGAAACGATTATTGTTGGTGACAATATTTTTCAAAAAAAAGATGCCCTTTGGCAGAAGCAAAGTTTGGAAAAGTATTTTGGAGAAAACTCACCTTTACAACAAGAATTAACAAAAGTTAAGGAAATGGAGGACGAGTCAGGAAAGCAAAAATATTTGAAACTGAAAGAAAAAGTAATGGCAGAACTCCTTAAATTTATGCGGCCGGAGTTAATCAATCGTTTCGACGAGGCAATTGTTTTTGAGCCGCTAAAATATGAGCACATGCTGAAGATTGTTGAGCTACAGCTTAAAGGAGTTTCTAAGATGATGGCGGAGCAGAGCTATGGTTTAGAAGTGTCTGAGATGGCAGAAAAAGAGATTGTTCGTTCGGGTTTTGATCCTGTTTATGGAGCTAGGCCTTTACGACGAGCTATTCAGCGTTTATTGGAAAACCCAGTGTCTGAGCTAATTATTGCCGGAAAAGTTAAAGAGGGGGATGTGGTGGTGGTTGACTTTGATGGTGAAAAGCTGACTTTTGAAGTAAACAAAGCTGAGTTGCAAACTAATGAGAAAGAAAAACTTGAAACTTATGATTGTCATTTCTGCCAAAACCACTTTGAAACGGTTGTTTTTCCCAGCAAAAGCACAGTAGTATGTTCTCGCTGTGGTAAGAATCTTTCTAGCGAAGATAAAAAAGAGCAAAAACAGCAGGAACAGCAGAAACAGCCAGAGGCTCCAAAAGAATCAGAGCTACCTCCTTCCCAAAGTAATGGTAAGGCTCAGGCTTCCTCACCACAACTTGCAACTTTATAATGGATTTAAATCATTTGTCTCAAATTGCCAAAGAATTACGTTTATTAGTTCTTAGAGCAACGACTACTGCCGGTAGTGGTCATCCCAGTTCTTGTTTATCGGCGGTTGAAGTCATTACTGTTTTGGGATTTGGTGGTTTTTTGAAAAAGAAAGATCACTTAATATTTTCTAAAGGCCATGCGGCCCCGCTTTTGTATGCGCTATACGTGAAACAAGGGTTATTAAGCGAGGAGAAACTCATGGCTTTACGCAAATTTAACAGTGTTTGTGAAGGTCACCCTATGCCTGGGCTATCGGGAATTGAGGTTGCTACCGGCTCATTGGGCCAAGGCTTGTCTGTGGGTGTGGGAATGGCTTTGGCTGACAAATATCTTCACAAAAGTGATAGCCATATCTATGTTCTTTTGGGTGATGGGGAAATGATGGAGGGAAGTAATTGGGAAGCCTGTGCTTTGGCTAGTTACTATGATTTGGGAAACGTTACGGCTATTGTTGACATTAACAAACTAGAACAAGCTGGAAAAACAGCATATGGATGGGATCTTAGTCAATATGAAAGAAAATTTCAGGCTTGTGACTGGCAGACAATATTGGTTGATGAAGGCCATAATTTAATAAAGCTTCAGCAAGCCTTTAAAAACCAGAATAATAAGGGGCCAACAGCAATACTAGCAAAAACAGTAAAAGGTAAAGGGGTTTCTATATTGGAAGACAGTAAGAACTGGCATGGAAAAGTTTTGGCAAAAGATCAGTTAGAACAAGCTATTTTAGAGTTAAATAATAACAATGGTTGAAAATACAAAACTTAAAGAGATGGCAACTCGCGAGGCTTATGGCAAAGCTTTGGTAGCTTTAGGAAAAAAATATCGAGATTTGGTTGTTTTAGACGCGGGCACAAATAATTCCACTTATAGTTTGTTATTTAAAGAAAACTATCCTAAACGTTTTTTTGAGATGTTTATCGCCGAGCAGAATATGATTGGAGTTGGGGTTGGTTTAGCCAAAAGAGGATATGTTCCTTTTGCTTCTACTTTTGCCGCTTTTTTAACACGAGCTCACGACCAGTTACGGATGGCTAGCTACAGTAAGGCGAATCTAAAAATTTGTGGTTCTCACTGTGGGGTTTCCATTGGAGAAGACGGAGCTTCTCAAATGGGACTAGAGGATATTTCTCTATTTCGTTCTTTGTATGGAGCTACTGTTTTATATCCCAGCGACCAAATAAGTACTTACAAACTTGCCGAATTAATCTATAAAACTGAAGGGATAGGGTATTTAAGAACAACGAGAATGGCTGTTCCTACTATTTACAATCAGGAGGCTACCTTTGTTGTTGGTGGGTTGCAGATAGTTAAAAAAAGTACCCAAGATAAATTAGCGGTTATTGGGGCTGGAATTACTCTACACGAAGCTCTAAAGGCTTATGATTTTTTTCTGAAAAAAGGCATTAATATTCGAATAATTGATTTGTATTGCCTAAAACCAATTAGTAAGGAAAAAATTGCTAAAGCCTTGGTAGGAATAAAGCAAGTAGTAACTGTTGAAGACCATTATCCGGAAGGTGGTTTGGGGGAAGCGGTAAGAAGTGTTTTGCCAACTGGCGAAATTAGACAAGAGGTTTTGGCGGTTAACAAATTACCTAAAAGCGGCCGGCCTGAGGAGCTTATGGCTTACGAAAACATTGATTGCAAGGCAATCATTAATAAAGTTAACCAGTTACTTTAATTTATCCAAGCCTCCTGGGTGCCAAGGGTGGCAACGGCTAATTCTTTTGGCTCCTAAAGCTATGCCTTTTAAGAAGCCATATTTTTTAATGGCTTGATAGGTATATTGTGAACACGATGGCGTAAATCGACAGGTTGAAGCAGGGATTAGGAAGTTTAGCTTATGGTAAAGCTTGATTGATTTTAGGGCTAAAAAAGAAAAGAGAGAAGGGGAAGGTTTTTGAGGGGAACTATTAGGAGTACTTTTCATAAAAAACATTTTCTTTGACGACCCCAAGAGTATGACATAGGTGTTTTTGCAGTGACTCTACAACTTCTGGCCGGCCGCATAAATAAAACTGACTGTTTTTGGAAATATTTGTTTCTGAAAGTTTATTTTGAATATGGCCGCAGAAGGAATGAGGTTTTTTAAGATTTTGCTGGGAAAAACAATAATAATATTGGAAATTGGCATTTTTCTTTGCCAAACTTTGCCAAAAAAAATCTAAATACAGATTATTTTCTTTGGGTAAACCCCAAAGTAATGTTAACGGTTCGCTGGCGTTTTTTTCAAGGAGGTGTTGAATCATAGCTTTAAGTGGTGATATTCCGGCTCCGGTTGCCAAAAAAAACTTTGGCAAAGAGTTTTCCCTCAAGATAAATTGGCCCATTGGCGCTCTAAAAGAGACTGTGCCACCCAACTTGAGATTTAAAAGATATTTTGAGCCTTCGCCCATTGGCGAAAGGTCGACAATAGTTTCCACATAGTGCATTTGACTAGGGGGGCTTGAAATAGAATATTGGCGGTAGCCTTCTTTTATGTCAAGTAGTAAATACTGACCGGGTAGAAAATTTATTTCTTTTGGTTTAAGTAGTTCAAATTGAAAACGGAACACATTTTTTGTTAAAACTTTTTTTTCTTTTAAGCAAGCCTGATAGTTTTGCATAGTGTTTCATAGTATAATTGATTTATGCCTAAGAAGCTATCGGTGTGTATCGCTACTTTTAACGAAGAGGCTAACATTAAGAAATGTTTGGACGCTGTAATTAACTGGGTTGATGAGATTGTTATTGTTGACGGGTTTTCAACCGATAATACTGTAAAAGAGGCTCGAAACTTTGGTTCGAAAGTGAGGCTTTATCAATATCCTAACCCGGCCAATTTTTTAATAAATAGAGGTAGAGCTATGGATAAGGCTAGGGGGGAATGGTTGCTGGTGCTAGACGCGGATGAAGTAGTGAGTAAACGTTTGAGTGAGGAAATTTTGAAGGCTCTTAGCAGTAGTGCCAACGACGCTTATTGGCTGCCAAGGTTAAATTATTTTTTGGGGTCGCCGCTAAGAAAGGGCGGTCAATATCCGGATTACTGTTTACGGTTGGTTAAAAAAGAACTGTCTTATCAGCCAACTAAAAATCTACATAACCAAGTAGCAGTTAAAACTAAGAAGAATAGAATTAGTTATCTTAAAGAACCTCTGAAACATTATCCCTACCCTCAGTTTGAGGTTTATTTACGTAAGTGGGTTCAGTATTCGAGCCATGAGGCAGGCCTGTTAACCAAAAAGGGGGTTAAACCAAGTTTAGTTTTATTTTTAAAATATTTTTTTATTTATCCAAAAATATGGTTTTTGAAGACGTATTTTCGGCATAAAGGTTTCAGAGACGGCTTTGCCGGATTTGTTTTTGCCTTATTTTCCTCTTTGCGCTATTTGGTAATATACATAAAACTATATGAACAACAAAAATAAGCAGCACAAACTTTCAGGATTAAAAGTGGCACTGGTTCATGATTTTTTTATGGAATATGGGGGTGCCGAAAGAGTGGCTGAAGTGATTCACGATCTTTTTCCGCAAAGTGATGTTTTTACGGCTCTGGTTAACAGATCGTCAATGAAGATTCATTGGCATCGGTTAAAAGACTGGCGTTTTCAGCTTTCTTGGTTTGGAAAAACGCCGCTGTTGCGAAACTATCCTTCGGCTTTTCGTTTTTTAGCTCCTTTTATTTGGGAAAGTTTTGATTTGTCGGGTTATGATTTAGTTATTTCTTCCTCAGGTTGGTTTATGTGTAAAGGGGTGATTACTCGGCCGGAAACCTTACATCTTTCGTATATCCATCACCAAAATAAATTTTTAACCTATTATGAAACTCCAGATGACTGGAAAACTAACAGGATTAAACGGATTTATGGGTATTTGGTGGGGACGCCACTGCGAATGTGGGATTATGTTGGTGCCAGCCGGCCAGATATGATGATTGCTAACTCTCAGGAAACGGCTCTGAGAATCGCTAAGTATTACCGCCGTAAAGCTGAGGTGATTTATCCGCCAGTTAAAGATCCGCAAGTGAGACTAGCTCAAAAACACAAAGCGACTAAAGATTACTACATAACTGTTAACAGAATGTCTAAACCAAAACATATTGACGTTTTAATTGAGGCGGCTAATCAATTGGGGATAACTCTTTATGTAGTTGGCGGTGGCCGAGAATATTCAAAGTTAAAAGCTATTGCTAAAAAAAATATTATTTTTACTGGAGAAATTTCGGATATTGAACTTAACGAACTCTATTTTGGTGCTAAAGCATTTTTGTTTGCCTCTGTTGACGAGGAGTTTGGCATTGCTCCGGTTGAGGCAATGATGCGCGGTTTGCCAGTAGTTGCTTATAAAAGTGGAGGACTTAAGGAAACAGTGAGGCATGGTTATAATGGTTTTTTGGTTGACCAACTTGAGGTTAAGGCTTTTTGCCAAGCTGTTAGAAAATTTGAGGCTCAAGATTATAATAAAATGTCGGTAAATAGTTTTAAGCAAGCCAAAAACTACTCTACTGCAGTTTTTCAAAAAAAACTACTCTCTCTAGCTGAGGCCCATTTTAAAAACAGATAACAACTAGACATTTTGTTTTTGGTTGGTTATAATGTCAGGCATGGTTGAAAAAAAGACAGTAGTAAAAAAAGAGACGACAAAAAAACTTAAAAAAACGGCCGAAAAAACGGTTAAGAAAACTGTAGTTACTCCCGACGCAGAAAAACAAGCAATAATTAATCAGTTTTCTACTCATCCGGGTGACACTGGTTCGCCTGAGGTTCAAGTGGCGATTTTGACTTGGAAGATTATAAATCTGCAAAAGCATCTTCAGGTAAACCAAAAAGATAATCACTCGCGGCGCGGCTTATTGAAAATTGTTTCTAAAAGACGCCGGATTATGAAATATCTTCGTGATAAAGACGAACAGCAATTTATCGAGCTGGAAAAGAAAATCAAAGGATACCAGGCAAGCAACAAATAATAATCAATAATGAATAAATTTACAAAGAAACTAGATTTGGCCGGTAGGCAAATTACTTTTACTTCTGGGGAATTAGCTCAACAGGCAACTTCGGCAGTTATTACTCAATACGGGGAAACAACGGTTTTAACAACGATAGTTGTTGGTAAAGAAAATACTCAACTAGATTATTTCCCTCTTAACGTTGAGTATGCGGAAAAATTATATGCCGGCGGGCGAATTAAAGGATCTCGCTGGATAAAGCGCGAAGGACGGCCTAATGATTCTGCCATATTATCTGGTCGACTAATTGATCGTTCAATTAGGCCTCTTTTTGATCAAAATTTTCGCCGTGACGTTCAAATTATTAATACTCTTTTGTCAGTTGATGGGATAAATTCTCCTGAAATAGTAGCGGCACTGGGAACATCTTGTGCTTTATCGTTGTGTTCTCTGCCATTTAAAGGTCCGGTAGCAACTATTAAATTGGGTTATATTATGGAAAACGGAAAAGAAGGCCATTTTGTAGTTAACCCCACTCCGGAGGAAGAAGACTTGCAAGACTTTGAAATTACTTTTTCCTTGGCAGAGGATAAGGTAGTAATGATTGAAGCCGAAGGAAGTGAATTTACCGAAAAACAATTTATTGAAGCCTTGAAAGTTGCCAAAAAAGAAGCAGAAAAAATTACTTCCCTTTTTAAAGAAATTGCCAAAGAAGCAAAAGTTATACCTTATGTTAAAGAACCAAACGAGGCTGAAAAAATAGCTAAGGAGCTATCACAAAAATATCGTGAGGAATTTACAAAAGTATTAAAAGAAAGAGCCAATAAAGAAGGGGCTGCTAACAACAGTAATCTTGACGAACTACTTGGTTTGATAGTGGAAAAGTATGAGATAGATGAGAAAAAGGCAGTAATAATTAGCGAGTTAGTGTTTAAAATTTTAATGAAGTGGCTGGTTTTGGAAAAGAAACAAAGAGTTGATAAACGTGGCTTTGAGGAAATAAGGCCTCTCTCTGCCAAAGTTGGAGTGTTGCCACGAATTCACGGCTCGGCGATTTTTTCTCGGGGAGCTACTCAAGTGCTTTCAATTGCGACATTGGGACCTTTATCGCTTCAGCAATGGATTGAGAATCCTGAAGGGGAGTTTATGAAGAGGTATATTCATCATTATTCAATGCCGCCATATTCAGTTGGGGAAACTGGGCGTAGTGGCTTTGTTTCGCGGCGCGAAATTGGACACGGGGCTTTGGCTGAAAAAGCCATTGAGCAAGTACTGCCAGCTGACAGTAAATTTCCCTATACTGTTCGGGTAGTTTCTGAGGTGCTCTCTTCGAATGGTTCAACTTCGATGGCTTCAACTTGTGGATCATCGCTAGCATTAATGGATGCTGGTGTGCCAATAAAAAAACAAGTTGGGGGAATTGCCATTGGTATTGTTCGTAAAGATGACGACAAATACCAATTGTTAACTGATATTAGCGGAATTGAGGACTTTTACGGCGAGATGGATTTTAAAGTAGCTGGTACTAAAGAGGGTATAACCGCAATTCAGCTGGATGTTAAGAGTTCTGGAATTACTGATAAAATGATAGAGGAAACCTTAGCCTTAGCAAAAGCGGGAAGAGTAAAGGTTTTAGATACAATGAATAAAGCTATCTCTTCTCCTCGAACTGAGTTGTCGAAATATGCTCCAAGAATTGAAATTTTAACTCCACCTGGAGACAAAATTGGCGAAATTATTGGCCCTGGAGGAAAAAATATCAAAAAATTAATTGCCGAGACCGGTTGTGACATTGATGTGGGTGAAGATGGCCGGGTATCTATTTCTGGTGTTTGCCCGGAATCGGTAAAAAAAGCCGCTGACAGGATTCGTAGTATTAGCAAGGTTTATCAACGAGGTGAAGACTATGTTGGCAAGGTTATAAATGTTTTAGCTTTTGGCGCGATTGTAGAGATTGCCCCTGGTAAAGAAGGACTTCTCCATGTTAGCCGGATGGGAATGGGCTATGTTAAGGATGCCAACGAAGTTTTCAAAGTTGGCGACATAGTTAACGTGATTATTGAAGAGGTTGACGATAAGGGAAGGCTGAAGCTAGGAGCTAAAGATCAGCAAAAAAGCCAGCAAAAACCAGCTGGGGAGAAAAAGCCGTTTACCTACAGTCGACGGCGCAGTTAACTTTTGATTCTTTTTGATCGCAGATACCATTTCCACAGAGATTTTCTGGTTCTTCAGTTTCTTCGCTACTTAAGTAATCTAGATTAACATTCATTAGGGTGTTGTTGTTTTCATCCTCTATTACCAGTTTTTGGGAATTTGAATAGAGCGGCAAATAAAGCTCTATTTGGTCATTCAGTTTGGCAATTAAGCCTTGTTGTTCGTAGCCGGGATAAGTAAACCGAGAATAGAAGTATTGCTTGGGTATTTTGGTGGTGTACAAAACCTTGTTGTTTTGACTGAGGATTTTGGCTTCATAATAATTACCGAAATCAGACTCTACCTCTGGTTTGGCAGGATAGGTTGCTTCAACTTTAATTTTTTCTAAAGAAAGGTTATTCTCGGCTAACTGTTTGAGGCCAACAACAATAGCTCGATGATATTGCGGCTGACTGTCTTTTTGTTGTTTAAACCAAAAAACAGCCGAAAGAAGAACGGCAATGACTAAAAAGCTAATAATAATTTTTTGTTTATCCATTTTTAAATAGTGTTAAAAAAATCCTGCCACATTTTTAATGAGGGGGGGTTGTAATTTTTAAAACAAGATGTAGGATTAACAATATTGTTCATAGGGCTACAGTGGGATGATCGATACCAATTGGTATAGCCGCATGTTTGTGAACAGCTTATCTCGTGATTAGGAAAAGTATCTTTCCAGCTTTGGCACTTGCTGTCGCCAGTGCAGTTATACCATTTTTCGGGAACAGAAGCTTGGCCTGTAGTGTTAAAACTATATTCGTCAAACAAGCCAGGTAGAGCATGGCCAAGCTCGTGGGGAACAACAAACAGCGAATGCTGAAAAACAACAGCGTCCCCCCCTTTCATAGAGGAAAACCCGCCGGTGCCATGACTACTCTCAATAGTAGGATATTTTTTACTTAATATTAAAAAGGCATCGCCGTTACATTGCTGCTGAATTTCTCTAGCTAAAAGGCGATTAATATTAATATCGTTTTGCATAACCTTAATTTCGTAGTCATAGGAAAGGTTGTTGGAGTAGCGAAAGGTTAGTTTGTTGAGATTTTCATCTGGGATATTAGTGTCTTTCATACTGGTAACCGCTTTTTGAGCGTCGGATTTAAATTCGGCCAAATCGGTGTATTTATCTGGAAGAATGACTAACGTAAAGGGGCCGTTCCCATCAATTCTAGGGCAATTGGCTATATCTGGGGTTGGGGTGTTAATAGGCTCGGGAGTAGCAGTTGGCTGTGGCGCTGTTGTTGGAGTTGGGGGGTTTGTATCATCACATACACAACTACTTTCGGTTTCACAGTTGGGGTTTCTGCAAACTAAACCACCACAATCGCCTGTATCAGGGTCACAATCTGTTATACAACTAAGACCTTCTGCACACTCGGTTTCTCCAGGAAAACAACTCTCATTACAATTTGCCAGAGATGGAGTTGGGGTTGGTGGAGAAACACTAGTTGGTGTGGGAATATTGGTAGGTTGAGCTTGGGTGGGATTGTTATTTAGTGTTAGACTGTTAGCAATATTGGCGATTGGTTTTAAAGTTGTAAAATTAAGGTAAGCAACTGGAGCTTCGCCGCTGAATTCAAGGGAGGTAGTAGCCTGAATTATGATTTGCCCTGGAGTGCTGGTATCGGTTTCAATTTCAAAAACATCCCACTTGTTAACACTATTTAGTTGTAAAAAAGTTGGATCATAGTTGACTGTTACCGATCCTCGCTTAACCTGTTCGTTTTGAACATTAATATAAAGCTTAATTTCCAAGTTTTTATTAGCCTCATATTGTGCTCCTTGAGTTAGGATTTGGTAGCGATAGTGATACTCAACACTGGCTCTACTGTTTTTTACCAATAGAAATCCAAAAGAAACTATCAGAAAGCTGGTTAAGAAAAAGACAAATAGTTTTTTCATAATCTACACTTGCATCTTAAACTCATATTTAATATTATCAAAAAAATACTCCAATGTTAGTGGAGTTTTTTTTGGGACTAATTTTATGACAGTGGAAAAAAATTGCCCGCTCTGTAATTACAATGCTAATGCGATGTTGCATTTTCAAGAATATGGTAAAGGTAGGTTGGATTTATACACTATACTAGAATCAGAAAATTTTTTGGTTAAGCCAGATGTATTGCCCGGTAATCCTGAGGGAAAGCATTTTTTGCTACACCCTAAAACACACACATATAATTATGCTGAAATGCATAATTATGCCGCAGAAATTGGCTCAGTACTTTATGAGATGGAAAGATGTTTTGGACCTTTAGTAATATTTGAACATGGTGGAATTCATGAGGGCAACAGTAACCAATCTGTTTATCATGCGCATTCTCACTTATATGCTGGGCTAGAAAATTTTGACATTATTGACTACATGAGATATATGCTTTCTGGAGGCTTAGAACAAGATGAAATTTATCCTCACACAATTAAGCCTGCTCCAGATTATGCTTTTTTAGCCAATTTAAAAGAAAGATATAACGGTAATCCTTACCTTTATATCGAACAAGGTTCATGGGCAATATTTGCTGAAGATTTGGCTGGTACTATGAAAAGCCAAATTACCCAAAGGTCTATGCACAGGTGTTATTCTGGAGATGAAATGGGTAAAATACTTAATTGGAAAAATATCCCAGAATGTGAAACTTCTACTCGTGAATCGGTTAAGAGATTGGCGAAGTTAATAGATAATTGTAACGCTGGTAAACTATTCTAATTTTTTGTAAACTGAAAAGAATGAAAAAATGCCCGTTTTGTAATTGGCAGGATAGAGAAGATTTAATATTTGAATCGGATAATTTTATTTTTTTTAAAAGCAAATTTAGAATAACTAAATCACATTGTTTATTAGTTCCTAAAAATCATTATCGTAATGAAATTGATATTCCGCCAAAACTGTGGCACGAGTTTATGCAAAATTGTGTCAGAGCTTATAATTACATAGAAAAAAAATATAAAAAACCGCCCTTTACTTTTGTTAATGCTCCTCAACAACAAAGTGTTTTGCATTATCATCGACACTATTTAGCAGGTGTTTTTGAAATTCATGGCGTAGCTAAGGCTCTGCAAAATTGGTTGAAAGAGATAAATAAAGCTAACTTGATAGAATACCCTTATTAATTTTTTGTAAAAAAAGTTTGCATTTTTCTTTTCTTCTTGTCATAATTGAGTATGGAACAACTTAGGCAGTTGTTTTTTTTATTAAATAAAACAATTCAACCGCGCTTAAAAAGCGCGGCTTTTTTATTATGGAAATAGAAATAAAAGAGACAATTGATAACAAACCAGTAACAGAAGAATTGGTTAGCAGCCTGTATCAATTTAGGGCTAGACTATGGGAAATGCCAGAGTCTGACTACTCCCAACTAATCGAAGAAGAGGATTTGGTTGGAGAACTAAAGACAAAAAAAGATATCCTAACAGCCTGGTTAAATAAGTACCTACCTAGCAACCAGAGTAAATTGGAGAGATTCCAGGCAATGAGTGAAGAAATAGTAAGACTGCGGCATGGTCTTGAAAATATTGGGGCTAATTCGGCCTTTATGGTTTTTGGATCGATGGCAAAAGGAGTTATCAATAGTGAATATAGCGACTTAGACATTTTGGCTGCAATTTCCCCAAAGAAGGAAGAGTACGATAAACTATCGTCTTTTTTACATAATAATTTTATTATTGCTAGTTCAGTGGCGCCAGTTGAAGACTTACGTCCTTTAATGGCAAAAAGTGATGGTTTAGCTAGACTTTATACAATGACAAAAGAGGGAATTGAAACAGAGTTTCATTTTCTAGGTGAAGAAAATGTTATAAAGATGCATCAATTAAAGCCGGGAAAAGTTGAGAGAGTGAGGCCTGTTAATTCTAAAAAAGAGAGGTTAAGTAATTTTACGGGGGGTTCGGCTTATTTTGATAAGCCAGAAGATTGTGTATATCACTACTGCCATAATAATAATGGTTATTTTCGTGGTTTTTTTCCGGAGGTGATGTTATTTGGCCAAATTATTTATGATCCAGAGAAAAAGTTGTCTAGAGCTATGCAAGATATATGGTTAGCTAACACAAAAGCGTTTTTGTATCATAATGGTTATCTAAATAGAAATGGGTGTTTTACTATTGATTCTAGTATGTTTACTTTTGAAAATTTTCTCAATACTTGTTTGCCTGAGTCAGAGCAATGTTTTTCTGAAGAAGCATATCGCGAAATCGAAAATAGATTCCGCGATAGTTTAAGTTTGCTTGTGAGTAAACCAGGTTTTTCACCTGCCTAAATTACCAAGGAGAGAAATGGTATTTCCATTTCCTCGCGAGTTAGGCCGCCATGATGGCCAAAATATTTTTGTTCAAATTTGTTTTTTTCATACCACCAAACAGCTTGGTTATTATAAGATAAAACTATTAAATTAGGTATTCGGTCAATTAATCTTTTGTCAATCTGCTTACCAAAGAAACCTTTAGTAAGTAATTCTTGAGTTTCGTAAACTTCTGCTTTCCCGTAAAGCTTTTGTTGTAAAAGTTCTTTTAACTTTAGCATAGTTCTTTCTTTAGTATAAAGAAACATATTGCGGCAAGATCCGGCTGGAACCAAAAGCTGTTTTTGGCGGTTAGTTCTAAAGTATTTACTAATCCCTTTTATTTCACGATTAAGGTAGAAGGTTTGTTTTGGACTAACCTTAGCCGTTCCATGGTCTGCCGAAAGCAAGATTGTTAAGTTAGATTTATTTTTGATTTGCTTATAAAACAAATTTTCAAGAGCAGTAAATAAATTAGAAATTTCTGCCTGATGAATTAAAGAGTTCGGCCCGTCAACATGACCAGAAGTGTCAATAGTACTGTAATAGAAGAAATAATAAGCAGGGTTATTAGTATTAAGAATGGTTTCAGACATTTCAGTTAAACCTTGAGCCAAAGAACGATAGGGAAATACTTTTGTAGCCTTCTTAAAAAGAATATTAGAAAAAGTTGAAGGAGTATAATCTTTAGATCGGAAAATATAAGACTTAATCTTGGCTTTGGTTAGATCGCTATATATAGCTTTATTGGGATATAATTTTTCTGGCTCAATCCCAGCTGACATAAGGGAATCACGTTTTTTAACGTTAGCATAGGAAAACAATAGGGGAATAATGATTGTGTCGAACAAGGGCTCGTAATAATACCACTCAAGTATTCCACTTTTGCCTATTGGTAAACCAGTATGGATAGTAGTTTCGTGTACAACGGTGGTAGAGGGAAACTGGCTAGTGAGTTTGGAAACAACTCCTTTGGTTAAAAATCTTCTTAGAAAAGGAAATTTTTGATGATGTTTTTTCCAAAATTCCCACCCAAAAGCGTCAATAAATAAAAAGACTACCTTATTGGCTCTTTTATTTTTAAGCGTATCTGCCGGCAATGCTTTTTGATATTTAATTCCAAATAGTTTCTTGATAGTGTCGGGAATGTTGGCAAAACAATAAGAATCATAAAGTGGCTTAACAAACTGTGATGAAAATTTTGAGTTGTCGACGGCTCTTAGCGACTTTTGATTTAGCATTTAGCTTTTATTATATAAATTTTTTGTATAATCGTTTCTAGATATGGGCAGACATAAGGCAATTAAATTACCGTTTTTAAAGATAAAACTTAAAGCTAAAACTATCTATGGTGTTTTTGCACTGCTTTTTTTATTAATGTTTGGCTTGAGTATTTTGTCTTTTAACCAAGAAGCGACTCTTTTGAATTTAGTAAATAGTTATTTGGTTTACTATTTTGGTAAGCTGGCCTTCTTGTTTACCTTCGTTTTTTTGTTTGCCTCAGGCGCGATGGTACAGAGTAAACGTTTTAAGATAATCAAGCCAAATTGGCTTATAGGTTATTTGTTAATTTTTATTTCAGGGTTAATTGTGGGAAACACGGGTTATTTTGGCACTCTGCTCAACTACCAACTAACTCAATTTTTATCTCGACCGGGCACAGTAATTACTTTTGTGTTTATTTTTTTAGTAGGAGTATTAATATTTTTTGAAATTTCGTTAACTGATTTTGCAAAATATGTTTATAAAATAATTGAGAGAATAGTGAAGCGAATTAAGGGGCTGGTTAAAGATATCCAAAAAGCCAGGAAAGAAAAAAAATCACCTGAGGCAGATCAAGATATCTTTATTGGTGATAGCTTAGCTTCTAATAAATTAGCGATAAAACAGCCTCAAGCTAATATGGCTAAAACAGTATCTGGCTCTTCTGACCTTGAGCCCTTACTAAAGCCGGGTTTGACTAATGTGAGGGTGGGCGAATGGAAATATCCACCGTTATCTTTGTTAAGTGATACTGAAAAAGAAGAGGCTGAGCGTGGTGATGTGAAGAAACAAGCGGCCTCTATTGAAGAGGCGCTTGATAGTTTTGGTATTACGGCAAAAGTGGCTGATGTTAATTTTGGTCCGGCTGTTACACAATATGCTTTAAAAATAGCTAAGGGAGTTAAGCTGAATAAAATTACCTCACTTTCAAATAATTTGGCCCTTGCGTTGGCGGCTCCTCAGGGATTAATAAGAATTGAGGCGCCTATTCCGGGAAAGAGTTTGGTTGGGATTGAGGTTCCAAATATTAAACCACAAGTAGTTCCTTTGAGGGAAATTATTGGTTTGCCAAGCTTTAATGATGATAAATCTCTTCTTAGGGTGCCAATGGGTTTGGATGTTTCCGGTAGTCCTCAGTTTATTGATATTAATAGCATGCCTCATATTCTTATTGCTGGTACTACTGGTTCGGGAAAATCTGTTTTATTGTCTTCCTGGATTGCAACATTGCTTTTTAGAACTACCCCAGAGGAATTACGACTGATTTTAATTGATCCAAAAAGAGTTACTTTTATGCCTTTTGATGATATACCACATCTGTTGGTTAATGTTATTACAGATTTGAAGAAAACTGTTTCAGCTTTAAAATGGGCTGTTAATCAAATGGAAGAACGCTATGAATTGTTGGCAAGACAAAAAACCAAAGACATTTTTTCTTATAACGAAATTAATAAAGACGATAAAGACAAAAAAATGCCCTTTGTGGTTATTGTTATTGATGAATTGGCGGACTTAATGATGTATGCTTCCAAAGAAGTAGAGGATTTGATTACTCGAATTGCCCAAAAAGCGCGAGCAGTGGGTTTGTATTTAGTTATTGCTACTCAACGGCCTAGCGTTGATGTTATTACCGGGTTAATGAAGGCGAATATTCCGGCCAGAATTGCTTTTAATGTTTCCAGTATGATTGACTCGCGGGTGATTATTGATATGCCTGGGGCCGAAAAACTTTTAGGTAGGGGCGATATGTTATTTTTGTCTCCAAACAGTTCTAAACCAACCCGTATTCAAGGTCCGTTTATTACCGATTCTGAAACAAAGAATTTAGTTGATTTTCTTAAGAAAGTTCAACCAACTGTTCATTATACCGAAGAAGTGACTGAGCAGAAAGTAAAAACGGTGGTGGATAGGAATGGAAAGATGCAAATAAAATCATCAGACCGTGATCCTCTTTTTACTGAGGCAGTTAACTTAGCTTGCACAGCCAAAAAAGCTTCAGCCTCGTTGTTGCAAAGGCGTTTTTCAATTGGTTATTCTCGAGCGGCACGGATTCTAGATGAGTTGCAGGAGGCAGGAGTTGTCTCGCCCCAAGATGGTTCTAAACCTCGAGAAACTCTAATTAGTAGCCCAGAGCAGGTGTTGGGTCAGTAATATTCTTTATGAATACTGTTGCACAAATTATTCGGGAGAAGCGTCGAGATTTGGAGGTTAGTTTAGATGAGATTAGTCTGGCAACTAAAATCCCCAAAAACCAGTTGTTAAGTTTAGAAAAGGGTAACTGGGCAAAATTTAATTCTTTTGTTTATTTACAAGGGGTGGTTAAAAAAACCGCAAACTATCTTGAATTAGATTCAGTAAAGATGATTCTTTATCTTAAGAGAGAGATTGAACAAGAGAAGCCGGATTTTATTAGAAAAACCAATTATCAGAATCA
>CAZEVA010000084.1:0-2996 GCA_964515585.1 uncultured Gammaproteobacteria bacterium
ATCGGTGCTTTTTACCTTCAACGAAACCGCCAGCTACATTTTTGCCAAACTCAAAAGCGGCTGGGATGAGGAGAAAATTGCTCTGGGGCTAACTAAAAAATACGAGGTTAAAAAAGAGGATGCCAAAAAAGACATTGCGACTCTCATTGCCAAGATGAAGAAGAAAAAGATTATGGCGTAGAAAATCTATCCTTCTACAATTTACTTTTACCTTAATATTATGGTAAAAGTAAAACCATATTTTGTTGAAAATATGTTCTATAGACTTGACAATTCCTTAAATTAGGCTTAATATAAGGATTATATTATTTAAATTAGGCTTAAAATAATGTTTAATTATATTACTAGGGAGTGTAGCCAAAAAATTACCAACGATTTTTTTAAAGGTAAAGCAGTTATTTTGGTTGGTCCCCGACAAGTTGGAAAAACAACTCTTGTTAAAATGCTACTGGCTAATGAAAAACAGGATATAGTTGAATTTATAGCTGATAATCCAACTGATAAAGCAAAACTAGAAAACCAAGACTTTGCCCAACTAGATAAACTTATTGGCAATAAAAAGTATATATTTATCGACGAAGCACAAAGAGTGGTTAATATTGGGATTACATTGAAACTATTAGTTGATAACTACGGATCAAGTAAACAGCTTGTTGTTACCGGGTCTTCTAGCTTAAACTTGTTCACTAATACTCAAGAGCCGTTGACAGGACGAAAATTTGTTTATGAGTTATTTGGGTTTTCTTTGAGAGAGCTCTTTCCTGAAATGAATAATTTAATGATTGAAAAATCACTACCAAACCTCTTAATTTTTGGTTCTTATCCAGATGTTTACTTGGCAAGCCAAAACGAAAAACAAAGATTGTTAATTGATATTACTAACAGCTATTTATACAAAGATATTTTGGAACTTGAACAAGTAAGAAATCCCCATACTCTACAAAAATTACTATCAGCACTTAGCTTACAAGTTGGTTCTGAAGTATCTTTATCCGAACTTAGCAGTTTGGTTGGTTTGAACGTTAAAACAATCAGTAGATATATTGATCTTCTTGAAAAAAACTATGTTCTTTTTCGCCTCTCCCCCTATTATTCTAACCGAAGAAAAACTTTGGCTAAACAAAATAAAATCTATTTTTATGACCTGGGAGTTAGAAACGCTCTCATCAATAATTTTAACCCTTTGGAACTACGAAATGATGTTGGCGCTCTCTGGGAAAATTTTTTGATCTTAGAACGCCTGAAATACCGCCATATCAATTTTTTATCGGCTAACCAATTTTTTTGGAAAACCTATGACGGCGCAGAGATTGATTTGGTGGAGGAAAGACAGGGTAAACTCTACGGATATGAGTTTAAATGGGGCAAAAAAAGAACAGCGCCAAAAAGCTGGTTAAGTTATTCTCATGCTCAGTACAAAGAAATAAATAAAGAAAACTTTGCAGACTTTTTGAAGTAAACAAAGAATACTTATCGCCTTAAAAAGCCTCTTTCTAACAACCCAAAGAATTGGAAACAACACACTAGTTTTTTGCGACAATTAAGAATAAATTACTGATTTTGTGGATTCCAATTCCATAAAACTTGACAATTTTAAAAAAAATTATCCTGATGCACAAACAAAAGTTGTTAGCCGAGAAAACTATTGGCGCTTTTTGCTTTAAAAAAATGTTTATCGCCTGAACAATCTTTTTTTGACTACCCAGAAAATAGAAAACAACACGCTGGGCTGAGCAAAAACTAAAACTCGCTTCCACAAAGGTTGAGGGGAAAGTAAAAATAGATAGGCAAAGCGCCTAATGCCGGCTTTTATTCTGGGTTCGGAGCTAAAAATATCAGTATTTTTAACTATTTTACTAATAACTTGTTGCTGAAAGCGGCTCTCCGGCTTAACTTCGCGTAAAACTCTGTTTGGCAGATTGGGAGAATAGTGTTTTTTTAGAAGCACAAAAACCGGATAAACAAAGGACTGAAGTTGGTAGTTTTTAATAAGAGCAGTAAGTTTTTCCCAAGAAAAACGAGCTTTGCCCGACTCTTTGTTTAATACCTTCTCCAAAAACGCATAGCGGAAGGCCCCTTCAAAATTATGATGAAACAAATGAAGGGCTAAGTAGATAATTAGTAATTTGGCAGATAAAATCGGATAAGACACTTTGTTTAATTTAATAAAACGCCTATTTTGAAGGACAGCCTGATTTAACCGGCCAAGTAACCTCGGAGAATAGAAACTCTCTATCTTTCCCAATTCTGTCATTTGAAAAACCAGCTCTTGATGCAAATCAAAAGTAACCGAAAAGCCGCTTTTGAGTTTTTTATAGAAAACTAGCTCTGGTTCATAGGACTTAATTTTTTTAAGACCGCTGGACAACTCTTTGTTGGCTTGTTTATAACCTTGTTTTATTAAAATTGCTTTGGCCGCACTTAAGCTTCTTGGGGTCATCAACACGTCGCAATCAGCATAAATTCGGCAGGGGTGAGACTTTTCATAATATAAATGAAGAGGCAAGCCTTTGAGAAAAAGGTAGTCAAGCTTCTTTTTGGCAAAGACGGTATTAATTTTTTCTATCTCCTGTAGATAATGGGTGGATTGGATTAAATACAAAGACTCTGGAGTAAACTCCCTACTACCCCGCTTTATCTTTACTACCTTGCCAATTATCTGGCGAGAATAAACTCTGCCATCGCTTTGCGGATTATTATCACCTTTAGTTATCAGGTATTTGGGGGTTTTATAGATGACGCGATGAGTAATTAAACGGCGGCATAACTTAATTAAGATTAAGTCGTTAACTATGATCTGGGAGAATCGAACTTTTTTCAAAAAAATTTGATCATTATCTAACAACAATGGGAGCATGCTATTGCCCTGAGATTTAAAACAAATCTTCTTTTGAGTTAATAAAAATTTATGTAGTCTACTAGTCATTTGTAAGCACAATCTACTAAATAGTTATCTTTTCTACAAGATAAAATTACTTACTTAAATATAAGATGGT
>CAZEVA010000085.1:0-8475 GCA_964515585.1 uncultured Gammaproteobacteria bacterium
CCAAGGAGCAAGAAAAAGCGGGCAACGACAACGAAATCTGCGACTAAATCACCCTAAACATCACCCCGGGGGTGATTTGGAGCAACGCGGCAATCTAAAATCAGCAAAAATTGATTAGTTTATACTGTCGTATCAGTTCGTATCACCCCCGGGGTGATGTTTAGGGTGATTTAGTCGCAGATTTCGTTGTCGTTGCCCGCTTTTTCTTGCTCCTTGGCCCACTCTTCTTTGGTAATTTTACAGCTTGGGCAACGATTGCCTACCGGAACATAACTTTTATAACCGCATTTTGGGCAAGTAAAGGGCTCGCCATAAAGAAAATTAGCATAGCCAAAAACAGAGGAACCATAACTGATAGTTGGGCAGGAGCCACCCATAAAAATAGGCGGCAAAACAAATAACCTTCTCTCTAACAGGCCATGAACTGCGCTCTTACTTTCTGCCAGCTTATACATCGCTATAAGAGCCGCTTGGGCCTCTCTCTGATTGAAGGTATTGCCAAGCAAAGCTTGCTGATACCGATAAAAAGAAGCCAAAAACTGCGGATCACTTAACAGAGCCTGCTCTAGTAAATGGCCGCGATTGTCCAGCTCAAAGCCAAGCCGTTTTAACTCTTCTTTCACCATTACTGAGCTAGTAGAGTAGCCCTGGGGATTAGCTAAAAGCTCTTTGTCGGTTTTTTGGCCACTGCCGCCACCTAATGCCCCATATATTCGTTCGCTTTCACCTAACCCAAGCCTGCTTTCGTTATAGCGCAAAATATGGTTGGTAACTCTGCCCCCCTGCCTCTCAAACCAAAACAAAAAACCATAGTCTCCGTGGGCGGAGTTATTTGAATCTGGCGGAGAGAGCTGTAAGACATGGTTAACCCCTTCGTTACTAAACAACTGCTGTGTCCGCCGCCAACCAGCCAGTTCGGCTTGTTCTCTAGCACCGTTACCGCTAAGAAATACCGCCTCTTCCATCATTGCCTCCATCTCTAAATTTATTCCGGGATAAACCAGCTGGCCTCTATTATCACATTGATAAGTAATATGGGTTTTTTTGACTCCAGCGGCAAACTCAAGCAAAAATTTGAGAACATTCTCTCGGCTATAAAGAGCAATTTGGCCTTCTTTAGTTTGCTTATCTCGCAGTGACTCCACAAATTGCCGCTCAGCCGAAAGGCTATAATAACGTTCTATCTGACGAGACAGTAAACCTTCGGAGTAATTAGCAGAATTGTTTTTTGCTTCAACTGTTTTTACCATTTTTTTCTTGCTCGAGATTTAATTCTGCTGCATATTTAGCGCGAGCAGACAAGATAAGAATTGTTTTCGGACTTTAACCGTTGCGGCACAGTTCCTGAATTTCGCAGGATTCCACTATACCCTAAGGGGGTATATTTTACCTCTTATCTTTAACCTAGCCTCCCTATTTTATCTTATTGAAAAAAAAATGCAAATCTGGCAAAATGATGCCATGAAATGCCCAAATTGTAGTAAACCGCTACAACCAGAGAAAATCGGCAGTACCGTTTATTGGCGCTGTAGCTCTTGCGGCGCGTTGTGGTTTGATAATAAGGAAAATGATTTTTTAACGGAAGACGAAGCCAAAAAATTAAGCGGCCTAAGCCCGCAGCCGTCTTTCGGCAAACTGGAATATCACTGCCCCAGAGACAAAAGCCCCTTGAAATTCGATCAGTATTACTACCGTTGTTATACCTGTGGCGGAGTGATGGCCGCGGGAGGTGGTATTTTGGAGGAAAAAACAAGAAAGCGCGCCCAAACAATGCCTAACATCAAAAAACCTATTGGCCTCAATCAGATGAAGCATGTGGTTATTTTCGCTTTGGCGATAGTGTTTGTGGGCTTGAACATTAGCCTAGTTAGCAGTTTGAGGCATCGCTACTCATTAACTACCCAGGCCAGCGAAATAGAGAGTAATTTGCAGATTCGCACTGTGAGTAAGAGCAAGCTAGCAATCTATTTTACTACTACCGAACCTTATCGCACTACCGCCAAATTCACCAATAGCCAAAAAAGCTGGGAGAAAATGATTAACAGTAGCTACAGCCTTAACCATTTTTTGATTGTCGAAAAACCCGAGCTCCCCACTACTGTAGAGATACAGCTGGTTTCAATTGAGGGAGCTAGCCACCAAACTAAACCCGTAGCTCTAACGAAATAAAAAGACTTTGGTTTTCAAATTAGCGCTCAAATTAGCGCTTTTTAACAGCCAAAAGAATTATTTTTGTTACGGCCAAAACTACTACAAGAGCGGCAAAACAGCAAATTAGGCCAAGACGCAGGTAAGGTAAGTTATTGTTGAGAAAAATAACAAGCAGGTTTTTGGCTTGTGTTAACGGCTCAAAAACAATTATCTCTCCCAGGAATTTGAGAAACCATAATAATAATCCGGCTAAAAATATGCCTGCCACACTACCCTCTAAATCCTTTGCCGAAGAAAACATAGTAACGCCAATCTGAAGCAGTGAGTAAAAGTAGATTGCAGTAACAATCCAAACTGTTCTTTGCGGATAGTGAACAATAACCGTTTGCCAAAAAAAGGTTGAAAAAACCCAGATAATAATCAGGCCCAAAAAAACCGGCGCCAAGCCAATAATTGTTCGCCGCAAAGGGTCGGTTTGAGCCACTTTTACGCCGCCAAGCTTAACTTCGCGGCTCGACTTTATCTCCGGCACCACAGTTAGGCCATCTGTTGGCACTCTTAAGAATTCGGCAAAAACCAAATGAGCCACTTCGTGGATGAAGGTGCCCGGGAGCAGTAAAATAGCTAATCCCTTAACTACAGTATCTCGAGAACGAAGAAAAACAAACAACAGGCGAGTTAAAGCAGAAAGCAAAAAATGGCCAGTAATATAAATCACTAATATCAGAAGTAAAATCACAAACCAGTTAGCGAGCATTTATTTTTAATTTAGCCTTGATAACTAAAAAGGCAAACCGAAAAAGATTTATTTGCCGCCGATACCGCCAGGGCTGTTGGATAAGACGAAACAACCACTCCAAACCAAAGCGGCGCATCAACCCTGGAGCCCGCGGCACTACCCCACTAAGCATAGCAAACCCACCGCCAACGCCCATACATACACTTTTCGCAAAAAGAGCCTTGTTATCCTCTAACCATAATTCCTGATCCGGGCTACCAAAAGCTACGAAAACCAAATGAGGCCTACTAGAGCGCACTATCTGGCGAATGGCCAGCATCTCCTCTGGCTGAGGGTTTTTTATATCTTTAATTCCTTCTAATCCCTGTATTTTAAGAGTGGGAAACCGCTTTTTGTAGCACTTGGCAGTGTGCTCTGCTAAATTAGCCTTACCCCCAATTAGTAAGCATCCCAAGCGATGATTGGCAGCATAGTTAATTAGCCTATCCATAACCTCAACCCCTGCTAAGCGTGGAGGGACTGCTACAGAAAGCAGTTTGGCTGCCAAATCAATCCCCGCTCCATCAATAATAACGTTTTTACTTGTTGTAACAAGCTTTTCGAACCGTTTATCATTCTTCATTGCCATAAAATTCTCGGGATTAAGAGAGATAATTTGGCTAAAATGAGGGTGGCCACCCTCTCCCTTTTTAATTAACTCTAGGATATCTGCAAAATTAACAAAAGTTAAATCGTAGTTAAGTAATTTTACCTTCTTCATAACTTTTTCTAAATTATAAGGATACTATTAATTAATAACAAAGGCAGTATTAGTCTATTTTGTTCAAAATTGTTGTTCATATTTATTAAGCTAGCAAGGTTTTTATATAAGAACTTAATTATTCTAATATAAAAATACTGCCAATATTGATAGATATCAATAATTTTTACTACAAGTTTGTGCATTTTAATATAAATATTTTTTAATATTTTTGTCGCTTAAATATTACCAAAGCAAACTTACTATTATAGGCTACATCTTCCCTGCGGCTTGGCGATATAATTCAAAGTTTTCGGCAATCAGTCCCAAACCCCTAATTACACAAAGAAGAGGATCCTCCGCCATAAATACCGGAAAGTTGAGTTCGTCGCTAAGATATTGCTCTAATTGCCTAAGCATCGCCGTGCCTCCGGAGATAATGGCTCCTTTTTCGGCAATATCAGCCGAAATCTCAGGCGGAATATGCTCCAAAACTTGTTTGGCAGTGTAGCTGATTCCTTTGAGCGGTTTTTGGATACTTTCAGAAAGCTCCCTTTCGCTAATTTCCACCTCTTTGGGCAAACCCAAGCGCAAATCGCGGCCTTTAACTAGAATCATTTTGTCGGCCTTTGCCTCTTTTAGAAAAGCGGTAGCATGTTTGATTTTTAACTCCTCAACCGTACGCTCGCCAACAATAAGGTTGTGCTTTTTGCGCAAGTGGCTAACCATAGCCTGCTCAATTTTGTTGCCGCCAATCCGCTCGCTCTTGTAGGACACTAGCTCGCCGAGAGAAATAACGGCCACCTCAGTGGTGCCGCCGCCAATATTAATAATCATATTGCCGGAAGCCTCAGCGATAGAGATTTTAGCGCCAATAGCAGCGGCAATGGGCTCGTCGATTAAGTAAACATTACGGGCACCTGCGGCATAACAGGCGTTGGCAATAGCGCGCCGCTCAACTTGGGTAGCACCACCTGGAATTGAGATAATAATTTCCGGCTTGATAAAAAAGTTTCCCAAAGCCTTGTGGAGAAAATAACGAATCATAGCGCGAGTAACTGTGTATTCGGCAATTACCCCATCACGCATTGGGTGGGTGGCAATAATAGTGCCCGGAGTGCGGCCAAGCATCTCTTTTGCTTGAGCACCAACAGCAACAATTTTTTTTTCATAAACCGAATAGGCTACTACTGTCGCTTCATTCAAAATAATGCCCTTTCCCTCAAGATAAACCAAAGTATTGGCTGTGCCCAAATCAATACCGACTCTTTTTTTGAACATAAAAATATTATAACTGATTTTGGGAAAGCATAGAAGCTAGCAAAAAAAAACACCTCTAAATACCTATTTAATATCTCAAATCAATTCAATTTTTCTCATATTCTCTATTGTGATATAATTTGCCAATGGTTTACTTTAAGCGAACCGCAATTTTTTTCCTAGTTGTTAGTGCTATATTAATTGTGGCGGCGGCAATTATTCTTTTTGCCAGAGGCTATCATTTTAATATCGGCAGTCGCAAACTTGGCAGTCAGGGAATTTTAGTGGCTAACTCGGCTCCAGACAACGCTCAAATTTATGTTGATAACGAATTTATTAGCCTAACTTCGGATAACGTTTACCTTAAACCCGGAGCTTATCAAATTAGTATTCGCAAAGAAGGTTATAGCCATTGGAACAAGAATTTCATTATTAAGGGCGAAGTTGTGTCTAGGGTAGACGCCCAACTTTTTTCTAGCAACCCCTCACTCACTCCCCTCACCAACAGCGGCATTATTAGACCTTATTTGTCTCCTTTGAAAGACAAGGTTAGCTATCTCATTTTGCCGGACGAAACTCAGTTTACCGAAGAAGAAAAGGGCGGCCTGGTGATTAGTAACCTAAAAACAGGGACTCTGAATTTGTTTAAACAGCACAATTTGCTTTTACCGTTTAGCCTAATGCCTTCTGGGGCAGTGCCTAAAAAAACAGTGATTGTTTTTGCCCACAATGAAAAGAATCTTTTGGCATTTTTCTATGATCAGTTTGGCAATTTATTGTCGAGCTACCTGCTTTCGCTCAACGGCAGTAATGGTGATTATTTGGATGTTACTCTTTCTTATCAATCTCTTCTTGACAAATGGTGGCTGGAAAAAAACATTTGGCAGGAAAAAATTTATGAAACCGCCAAGCCGAAAATTCGGCGGGTGTTACAAAAAAATACTTATTTAGTAGAAGAATCTCCCGACAAAAGTAAATTTTTGTACTTTACTCTCAGCGATGCTAAACTCCCCAGAGTTATAGAGCCAGCCTTAATCGGCTCCGTGCCTACTGAAGAGAATCGCCAATTAGAACAAGCCAATTTTTATGTTTACGACAAGAAAGAGGATAAAAACTTTTTAATTAAGAGCTATTCTAAAGAAAAAAGAGAGCAAATTCATGCTTTCCTAACGGCTGTAAACGAGGCTGAAAATATTTCTCTTGAAGATACTTTGAAGCTTGGCAAACTTTTTAATCAGCTTACCTGGTATTCGGATTCGCGCCATTTAGTGTACAGCCTTAACGATACCATTTCGGTGATGGAATACGACGGCGCCAACCGAACTTTGGTGTATTCGGGTCCATTTGAAAAGAATTTCTTGGCGGCAAGCTCCGACGGCCGGCTGGTAGTGTTAACTAATATCAACCCCAAGAAAAACGACTTAGCCGACCTCTATTCGGTTTCGATTAAATAAAATTCGTTTTTTGCTACTCTATAATAATGAGGGTAAATTCGCAAACAGCTCGAGTGCTATTTTTCCGAACTTTGGGAAATTTTATGGTGTTGATGAGCTTGGTGGGAATTGGAAAAACCTTTGTGCCGGCACTTTATCAAGAAGGGGTTTATGCTTTGCGCAAGTGGCGGAAGGTAGATACCAAGGTTGTTGTTGCCAAAAATCCTAAAGCCGGGGAAACTCCTTCGCCCACTTTAGCGCCAAGCAACCCGTTTCAACAACTTTTGGGCCAGTTTAGCGAAACTACCAATGTTATTCGGCCGGCTGACACCAATTTCGGCATTGTTATTCCCAAAATTGGCGCCAACAGCCCGGTAACAGCCAATGTGGATAGCAGTAACTACGACCACTATATACAGGTTCTAAAAACCAGCGTCGCCCATGCTCAGGGAACGGCCTTACCTGGAGACCCGGGCCACATTTATCTTTTCGCTCATTCTACCGACAGTATTTTAAGCGTGGGAACGTATAACGCAGTTTTTTACCTACTTTACAAGCTTGAGCCGGCAGACGAAATTTTGCTATTTTTTAAGGGCCACAAACATGCATATCGAGTTACTGCTAAACGAGTGGTGAGCCCTTCGGAAGTTCATTACCTCACCCGTGCTTCAGCCGAAGAATTTTTAACTTTACAAACCTGCTGGCCGCCGGGCACCACCTTACAGCGCCTTTTGGTTTTTGCCTCTCCGGTGGTAAAATATGGACGTACAGAATAGTCTTTATTTGTCCTTGTAGTTCAATGGATAGAACAAGGGTTTCCTAAACCCTAGATCGCAGTTCGACTCTGCGCAAGGACACCAAACATCACCCCGGGGGTGATTTGGGTTAATGCTAGGCTCTAAAGTGTTTAATTATTTCCAGAGTCTTTTGGTGCTGGGCATTGTCTAATAAAAATTGCCAATAATTTGTTGGCTTACTATTAAAAAAAGACAAAACTGTATCCGTTTGGCAAAATTTAGCCGTATTAAGATATTCGGGCAATGAGCTAAATTGATACATTTTCAGACTATTAATATCTTCTATTATCTCGCTTGAATAAGGATTTAGATGTATGTATCGACTAGTGTGAATTAATTGTTCTTCCGACAAAATTATTTTTGCCTTAAACCTGGGCAAGAAAATTGGCCCCAAACGATTATGAAAAGTATTATATGCCTTGGTAAAAGAATTAAGAACTTGGGAGAGATATTGCACAATTCCATTTTTTTGTTTTTGCTTAACCAATAAATGAAAATGATTTGGCATTAAAACATAGGCTAATAATTCTATCTGATATTTATTTCTAGCAGAATTAGTTTCCCAATAACTTTTTTTTGATTCTGGCTCGAGTTTATGATAGTAAGAGTATCTTAAAGACTGATTTTTAGTTCGGTAATACCAGAGTAGTTGTTTAAACAAATTCATTAGTGGTTGCTCAACAAAAATATTTCGATGATCAATAGTTTTGTTATAAACATGGTAAATTTCGTTATTGGAGAAAATAATTTTACGGCTAGCCATTATTAATAATTTGCCGTAAAAAATCATAAAACACAACAGTTTCTACCCCGCAAAAAAATTAGGTAGTTTTTATTGTCCCATAAGCCCAAATCACCCCCGGGGTGATGTTTGGGGTGATGTTTAGCCGGTCATGACTTTTTCGTCGGTGCGACTGTATTTGAGAATTTCCTCTTTTTTGAACCAGAGAGGAATTTCGTATTTAGCCTCCTCTACCGTGCCTGAGGCGTGCATCATATTGCGAATGGCTCGGCCTGCAGTATTGGCTAAATATGAAGAATCGAAAGCAAAGTCGCCGCGAATAGTGCCTGGAGCTGATATTAATGGCAAAGTGTGCCCACAAAGTTTGCGAACAAGTTCAACTGCGTGAGGAGCTTCCAGCACATAAGCCATTACCGGGCCTTCCTGAATATAGCCAATTAACCATTCTCTAATCATTCGGCCAATTTCCAGCGGGCTATCGGTGCCTAATTTTTCCACAGGGTCAACCTCCATTTGAGCATAGTTTTCCAAAGTTTTGTTGCCCATTCCTTTTAGAAACTCTTCCCTGTCAGCCGGATAATGTTTTTCGGCTAATTCTTTGGAGACAGACGTAA
>CAZEVA010000086.1:0-3465 GCA_964515585.1 uncultured Gammaproteobacteria bacterium
TTCTTTTTAACAAACTCTCTTCCCACGCCACTTTTTAACCACTTTTCTTTCAGCACTGCATCTTTACGATTAGAGAAAGCCTCTTTATAAATTAACCGCCAAAAGCCAGAGTTTTTAGAAGTATATGAACTTTTTTTATTTGGTAAACATTGATTATGTCTTAATAGCCTACTCTTTATATTACTGGTATAGCCAGTATATGTTTTCTCTCTAAATGAGTTATAAATAACGTAAACCGTGTAACACGATTTCATTACTAATATAATAGCAAGCTGTTTAATAATAAAATATATCTGTCATGCATATATGAAGCTCAACTGGTAGATTCGCCGCAGGCGAACTTTTAAGCCGTTGGTTCGGGGTTCGAGTCCCCGTGAACCCACACTTAAAAAATTACATAATTCAGCTTGTTATCTAAATCCGAATCACCCCCGGGGTGATGTTTGATAAAAAAAATAATTATTGTGTACAATACTGGTTATGCTTAAAGATGTTAAGAACTTTGTCGGCAGTATTGTTTATTCTCCCCTAGCTATCCCTGGGCTAGCCATTATTGCCTTTGCCGAAAGCTCATTCTTTCCAATTCCTCCCGATACCATTATGATTCCTCTGGCTTTACTTAACCCCAAGTCTGCCTATATTTATGCCGCCATAACCACACTATTCTCAACGCTAGGCGGTTCATTTGGTTATTTTATTGGCGTAAAAGGCGGGAAGCCTTTGGTTAAAAAATTTATTTCCGAACAAAAATTGTCTCGAGTCAAAGAGCTTTATCACAAATATGATGTTTGGGCTGTAACAATGGGTGCTTTTACCCCATTACCCTACAAGGTGTTTACAATTGCCGCCGGCTTGCTGGACTTAAACTTTAAACGTTTTATGCTCGCATCATTCCTTGGTCGCGGAGGTCGTTTCTTTGCTGTAGCCACAGTAATTTACTTTTTTGGCGACACTGCCAAAACATTTTTATCTGACTATTTTGAAATCACTGTTGTTGCTTTTAGTGTGCTTCTGATTGGGGGGATTTTGGTTGCCAATAAAATTCTTGCCAAAAAAAAAGAGCAATCGTAAAAATTATTTCTTCGGTTTAAGAGCAATCTCAATTACCTCGTCCATATGTTTAACAAACTTAAAGTTTAGGTCCTTAACAGTTTTTTTGGGTAACTCAACCAAATCTTTTTTATTATTTTGGGGCAAAATAATTGTTTTAATCCCGGCAGAGTGAGCGGCAATAATCTTCTCTTTTACGCCACCAATTTCCAATACCCGCCCCCGCAAAGTTACTTCGCCAGTCATCGCCACCTGTCTTCTCGCCAGCCTTTTAGTAAGCGCTGAAATTAAAGCCGCTGTAATGGCAATTCCGGCTGATGGCCCATCCTTAGGCACTGCCCCTTCAGGAACATGAACATGAATATCAATTTTTTCAAACAGTTTTCTTTCTAAACCAAAATCCTGATAACGCGAACGCACATATGTTAAAGCGGCCTGGCAAGACTCTTTCATAACTTCACCCAACTGTCCAGTAAGAGTTAACTTACCTTTTCCCGGCATTGTTGACACTTCAATGAATAAAATTTCTCCTCCTGCTTGTGTCCAGGCTAGTCCGGTAGACATACCAATTTCATCCTTCTTTTCAGCCATCAAAGAGCTGTATTTATAGGGCCCGAGATATTTCAAAACATCGCCCGAATTAATTTTCATCGGCACCTGTCTAAAACTTTTTTTCTTGCCCAGTTTTTCAGCAATCTGTCTGGCAATTTTTCGAAACAAAGTAGCTATCTGCCTTTCCAATTCGCGCACACCGGCCTCCCTAGTATAACGACTGATAATTAATTTAGTTGTGTTGTCAGCTAAAGCAAGATTATATTTGTCCAAGCCATGAGCTCTTTGCTGTTTTTGCAACAAATAATTTTTGGCGATAGCAAATTTCTCATCCTGAGTATAGCCGGGGAAATGAATCACTTCTAGCCTATCCAGTAGTGCCGGCGGAATTGTGTCTAGAACATTAGCCGTTGTAATAAACATTACCCTTGAAAGATCATAGTCTACTTCTAAATAATGGTCAGAAAAAGCATGGTTCTGTTCAGGGTCAAGCGCTTCAAGCAAAGCTGAGGAAGGATCACCACGAAAATCATGGCCAATTTTGTCAATTTCGTCCAGCATAAATACCGGATTATTAGCTCCTGCCTGCTTGATTCCTTGAATTATTCGTCCCGGTAGAGCGCCAACATAAGTACGTCGGTGACCCCGAATTTCTGCTTCATCACGAATTCCGCCCAAAGACATCTTCACAAACTGGCGCTTAAGCGCTCTGGCAATTGACCGGCCCAAAGAAGTTTTGCCAACACCCGGCGGGCCAACAAAACATAAGATTGTTGGCGGAAGCGCAGTTTTGTCTGTGGTTTGCTGATGCTTTCGCAGTTTCATAACTGCTAAATATTCTAAAACTCGCTCTTTAATTTTTTTAAGACCATAGTGATCCTCATCGAGAATGGCCTCAGCCTGCTTAATATCAATATTGTTTGCCGAAAAAACACTCCAAGGCAGTTCAACTAGCCAATCCAAATATGTACGCAAATAAGAAGTCTCCGGATTATACTGGCTCATTTTGGCTAGCCTGTCCAATTCTTTAAGGGCTTTCTTTTCTACCTCAGGCGGCATCTTAGCGGCCTTTATCTTTTTCCGAAAAGAGCCCATTTCCTTATCTTCCTCATTATCTCCAAGCTCTTTTTCAATCGTTTTCATCTTTTCACGCAAAACATTTTCACGCACTCCCTTTTCAAACTGAGCCTGGGTTTTAGCCGAAATTTTCTTTTCAATTTCCAGCACTTTTAACTCTTTAACAAGATAGTCTATCTCCGCTTTAAGTCTTTTTTTAAGATTCTCTTCTTCCAAAAGAATCTGTTTTTGAGCCGATTTTAAGTCTAAAACTGAAGCTACCTGATAGGAAAAATCAAGCGGTCCATGATCTGAAAAAACATTCATCAACGAAATAAAATCAATGTTTTTCCCCAAATTAATCGCTTTCTTCAGTTCTGTATTTAAATGCTTAATCATCGCCGAAACTTCTTCATCAATTTCAACTTTGTCAACCAAGGTTCGATATTGGGCAGTTAAAAACGCTTTTTCAACTGAATACTTAACAATCTTTACTTTTTCCAACCCCTTAACTAAAACCTGCAATTCTCCGTGCTCCAGAGAAGCAAAGCGCTCAATACGAATTATCACACCAATATCATATAAATCTTTTGGCTTGGGATCGTTTAATCGAGAATCCTTTTGAAGCAGTAATATTAGTTGCTTATTGCTTTTAATAGCAACTTCAAAAGCCCGAATAGTTTTAGGGCGACCAAAAATCAGAGGCGCCTCACAAGCTGGAAAAACTAAGCCGTCACGGATAGGAACAACCGGCAGCTCTAGGGGTTCTTTTTTCGGTAAAATTATCGACATGCTTAGCAGTATATA
>CAZEVA010000087.1:0-5676 GCA_964515585.1 uncultured Gammaproteobacteria bacterium
TATCTATGGTTGGTTCTCGTGACTTCTTTGAAGGTACCTATGGAGCCTACAACGTAACTACTGCCCTTCGGCAACCAGGAAGCTCGATAAAGCCGATAACCTATACTTTAGCCCTAAAAAATGGAATGACCGCGGCCACAATTCTGCAGGATACTCCTACTGTTTTTGAAATTGCTGGTGCAGAAAACTATCGCCCGGTTAACTATGACGAACGTTTTCATGGGGCGGTTCCTTTGCGTTATGCT
The DNA here is from genome assembly GCA_964515585.1 of uncultured Gammaproteobacteria bacterium. Classification (GTDB taxonomy): domain Bacteria; phylum Patescibacteriota; class Microgenomatia; order UBA1406; family UBA1406; genus UBA1406. The sequence goes on from CAZEVA010000087.1 coordinate 246, forward strand.
TTGGCTAATTCATACAATATTCCGGCGGTTAAAGTGCTAAATACGGTTGGAGTTGGTAACCTAATCAATTTTGCAGAGAAGCTGGGGATAACAAGTTGGCAGGCTCGTAAAAATGAATATGGATTATCTTTAACTTTAGGCGGTGGCGAGGTAACAATGTTAGAGATGGCAACGGCTTTTGGGGTAATAGCTAATTTGGGAGAGAAGGTGGATTTGAAAGCAATAAACAATATTGACAATACTTTGGGCCAAAACATTTTTGTGATGGAAGAAAAAAAACGGCGAGTAATGGCTGAAGCCGAACCTTTTATTATTGCTGATATTTTAAGCGATAATATTGCTAGAAGCCAAGCTTTTGGCCCTAATTCACCGCTAAACTTTGGTGATGGAAAAATAGCTGTAAAAACCGGAACTACTGATTACAAAAAAGATAACTGGACTATTGGTTTTACTCGGCCAGTATTGGACCATTGGGGAAGTGATATTTTAGTTGCTGTTTGGGTGGGTAATAATGACAATAATCCTATGAATCCTAACCTAACCTCAGGAATAACTGGGGCTGCTCCTATTTGGCGTCGGGTTATGGAAAAGTTAGTTGACAAAATCTATTTACAAAAAAGTCTTTATATCCCTCAAAATCTAGAAAAAAAGATCTGTTATTATGGCCGTACAGAATACTTTGTGGAAGGCACAGCCAGCAAAGTTAACTGTTTTGAGTACCAAATCAGCCCCTCACCTAAACCGTAATTTGTTATCATTTAGATATCTAATGAAAACAAAAATATCTCGCTTGATTAGCAAATCACTAATTTTCAAAGACAGAGATCTTATTGAGCTTTTTGTTCCGACTAATTCTAAACATGGTGATTACTCTAGTAATATTGCCATGAAGCTAGCCGGTAAACAGAAGAAAAAGCCTATGGATATTGCTAAAAAACTTTGCCAAAGTATTAAATTGCCGGACTATCTAGAAAAAATTGAAGTTGCTAAACCCGGCTATCTTAATTTCTTTTTAAAAGACAAAATTTATTTGGATAACTTAGAAAAAATTCTTGATAGTAAAACTCAATACGGTTGCGGTGGCTTGCATAAAGGAAAGAAGGTAATGATTGAGTTTGCTCATCCAAACCCTTTTAAAGTAATGCATATTGGCCATCTTAGAAATATCACCTTGGGTGAGTCACTGGTAAGACTATTTGAAGCTCAAGGTGCTAAAGTTATTCGGACAAATTATCAAGGTGACGTTGGTTTACATGTAGCCAAGTGCCTTTATGCTATGAATAAAACTTCTGAAAAAAGTTTTCCAAATGATACTGACAGCAGGGCAAATTTTTTGGGACAGTGTTATGTTGAAGGTGCCAAGGCCTACGAAGAAGACAGTAGAGCCAAGGCGGAAATTATTGAAATAAATCGCAAAATATATGAGCAAACCGATAGCCGAATTAATCATCTTTGGCAGTTGGGAGTGAAATGGAGTTTGGATAAGTTTAAACAGATTTACAATCGTTTGGATTCAGTTTTTGACCGGGAGTATTTAGAAAGCGAAACTTTGGCATTGGGCCTTAAATATACTAAGCAAGCTTTAAAAAAGGGCATCTTAAGTAAAAGCCAGGGGGCAGTAATATTTGCTGGTAAAAAGTATGGTTTAGACACTCGGGTATTTTTGAATAGCCAGGGCTTTTTGACATACGAAGGCAAAGAGTTGGGCCTAGTTTATCTTAAGCTTAAGGAATATGGCAAACTTGATTTACACATAAATAACGTGGCAGTTGAGCAAAAAAGTTTTTTCAAGGTATTGTATAAAGTTGAAGAACTGCTTGACCCCAAAAACTTTAAGGAAGTTAACTATCACAATGCTTATGAGTTTGTTGGCCTGAAAAGTGGGAAAATGTCTTCTCGCAAGGGGAAAGTAGTTGGGGCTGAGTATATTTTGGAGGAAGCTAAAAAACGAATTGAAAAAATTGTTAAAAAGGGTAAAAACAAACTAACCGAAAAAGAAATCGATGAGATTGCTGTTTCGGCAGTCAAATATGCGTATTTAAGAATGAGTCCGTTTAAATATTTGGCTTTTGATCTTGACTCCTGTGTTTCCTTTAGCGGCGACTCAGGGCCATATTTGCAATATACTTATGTGAGAACCACTAGCATCTTGAAAAAGAGTAATTATCAAAGAAAGAAAGCTTTGCCTACCAGCCTTAACCAAGAAGAAAAACTACTACTGCAAAAACTATATCAATACCCCGAAGTTTTAGAAAATTCTACTAGGGTTTTTTCACCAAATTATTTAACTGCTTTTTTGAACGAATTAGGTCAATTATTCAATAATTTTTATGTTAAGCACCGGGTTGGTGGAAATCAATTTAGGCTTAACCTAACCAAAGCGGTTGGCCAAGTAATAAGAAATGGCCTAACTTTACTTGGTATAAAAACTTTAGAGAGAATGTGATAACATTGTCCCATGGTTTATGGTTTCAAGCGTTACAAAACTACTTACAATCCTCAAAGTAGCTCCCCATATAAATTATCTCGAAGTAAGATTGATTTATTTATTGAGTGCCCGCGCTGTTTTTATTTAGATAGACGGCTTTGGATTAGTCGTCCGGATACGCCGCCATACACTCTAAACAATGCTGTTGACACTCTTTTTAAAAACGAGTTTGATCTGCTCCGAAAAAAAAAGAAGCCCCACGCATTAATGGAAAAATATCATATTGACGCTATTCCTTTCCAACACAAAGATTTGCCGGTTTGGCGTGATGATGTTCGCAGATACACTGGGGCCTGTACTGTTCACAAGGAAACAAATTTGCAGATTTGCGGAATAGTTGATGACTTGTGGGTTAATCCTCAGGGAGAAATTATTATTGTAGACTATAAAGCAACCTCAACTGTCCGTAAAATTAGCTTGGATGACCAGTGGAAAGCTGGTTATAAACGGCAGATGGAAATTTATCAGTGGATATTTCGGCAAAATGGCTTTAAAGTAGCTGATACTGGCTACTTTGTTTTTGCTAACGCAATAAAAAACCGTGATAAATTTGATGGCCGGCTGGAATTTGAAGTTTCAATTTTACCTTACAAGGGTAACCCAAATTGGGTAGAAAAAACTATTCAAGAGATCAAAAAATGTTTAGATTCAGATAAGATTCCGCAACCAAATCCGAAATGTAAATACTGTTCTTACCGCCGTGAGGTTGGCCAGAAAATCAAAGCCAGGCTTATCTAAAATAATGGACTGTTGTGACAGCCTTGTAATAAGCTATTCCATCCCCGAATTGGAACGTTTTGGACGTGACTTTTATTGCGCTTACGCACTCTCGATGTGCATAGTTTTTTGGGAAAAAAAAATAATGAATTAGTATTTTACTTGATTTACATTTCAGTTTTTGCTATATTAGCAAGCAATGTTACAAAATATTAACCAAACCAGATATTTTTATTTTGACCAAGCTGGGGAGGTTGGTTTTATGTAATAAAAAAAGAAAAATATAAATTACTAACCTCCCAAAAAAGGGAGGTTTTTTTATGGGAAAAATGGATAAAAAACAATTAGTTTACCAAGTAAGTTTTTATTATTATCAATTTTTATATTGGGGTGGCTAGATCTATGAATTGCTAATTTCTAACCGCCCTGAAAAGGGCGGTTTTTTAATAATTTATCTGAAAAAATGGCAGAAAAATTTAATACACAATTTGAAGAAATAAAAGAACGGTTTATAAAAAAAAGTCCTTTTATGCATCCGGATTTACGGTTAGTGACACTGAGCGGCAGTTTTAGTAATAACAGTAATGGTGCTCTAAGTGATATTGATGTGACTACGGTTTTACAGCCTGAGAATCCGAGCAGGGTTGATGTAAGTGCGATTATTGCTCTGGCAAGACAATTACATGTTTTTGCTCAAGATTTAGCCAATAATTTTTTGGTGGCTCCAGTAGTTATTTCCTCTATTAGACTTGAGGAAGCGCAGATAGCTTTAGCAAAAACTTCAAATCACAAAGTCTTACCAATCCATTGGTTATTTTACCCGTCGGTAGAATTTGCTTCGGTTAACGAACCGTCGGAATTGTTTCTTAATTTAATTAAAGGACAAACTATTTTTGGAAATCAGGAGCAAATTCAAGACGCTTTTGAAGTAGCGGTTGGAGACTTTAGTAGTTTAACTGGTTTGGATTGGTTAACGGATAGCTTAAGAGTATTATTGGCCAATATTGATTTTAAAGACAAAAATAGATCTTTCTTACCCCAAAGTTTTCTTAAGAGCTTAGCCATGCATAATTTGGAATATTTTTGGAAATGGAGAATTATTGATAAATTGGCAAAACAATTAGGAGTTAACTTTCAAAATTATAATCAACTTGATTTATTACAGATTAATCCAGAGCTTAAACAAGTAGTTGAATTAGTAAGAAAAAATCGTCATTTGGGAGAAAAAGCTGATTTACAAGAGATTACTAAACTTCATGATTTTACTTTTCAAATATGGCCAAAAATAAATCAATTAAAATAATCTTTTTAGGAACTGGAGCTAATGGAGGAGTTCCACAGCTTGATTGTCGTTGTCGGAATTGTAAAGATACAGTTAGTAAGAGAAATAGGAGTTCATTATTAATTGAGTTTGAAAATAAAAAATTTATTGTTGATTGTGGACCTGATTTTCGGATATCGTTATTGAATAATAATTTGCGTTTATCTGATTTAACAGGAATTTTGCTTTCGCATCTACATTGGGATCATTGCTTTGGTTTAGTTGAACTAAGCGGTGGTCAACCTCAAGCAGTTCCAATTTTGGTCCCAAAAAAAATTCGGGATCAGCTTTTAATGAATTCATATTTCAAATACTTATTTGATTATAAGTTTGCTATTTTTAAGAGGGCCAATAAAGTTGGTATCAACCTTAAATATCACAAGGTTTATCATGATCCAAGATATCCATCTTATGCTCTAATTATTAAAACTGAGAATAAACAGATTTGTATCGCTACTGATATTGCAAGAATTACGAATGATTTAATTCATGAATTTAAAAAAGCTGACTTAGTGATTTTTGATGGTACTTTTTTAAGTAAGTCGACTCACTCTCATATTGCGATAGAAAAAAGTGTCTTGATTCTGAGCAAGGTTTGTAAAAACGTAATTTATACTCATATAAATCATTCTGAGAGCAGTGAATTGATAAAAGATTTTTTGAGCAGACACAAATACTCATTAGCCGAAGATCAAATGAGTATTGAAATATAACGCTTTTTTATGGACTGTTGTGACAGCCTTGTAACAAGCTATTCCATCCCCGAATTGGAACGTTTTGGACGTGACTTTTATTGCGCTTATGCACTTCCTGCCCGCCTAATGGCGGGCAGGCAGGCCGGTGTGCGTAATTGTTAGGCTTTCCTGATGGCTTTGAACTCATCTTGGTCGAGATTTTTTTTTTTA
>CAZEVA010000088.1:0-5846 GCA_964515585.1 uncultured Gammaproteobacteria bacterium
TACTCCGGTTAAACAGTATTGCCAGCAACAAAAACTCGCTTTCACTGAAACTTTAGATCAAACTAAATTAAGTAAATTTGACTTAGCGCTAGTGGCTGATTATGGCGTTATTATTCCAACAGCTTTACTCAACCAACCCAAGCTGGGTTTTTTTAACATTCATCCGTCCTTATTGCCTAAGTATCGTGGCAGCACTCCTCTGCAGTCAGCGATTTTAAATGATGAAAAAACTACTGGCGTTAGTATTATTAAAATGGACGAAAAAGTGGACCATGGCGATTTGGTAGCGCAGGAGAAAATAGAAATTGATGTTAACGATACTTATTTAAGCCTGCTTGAGAAAACCGCAATACTGGGGGCAAAGATGTTTGACAGTTTGGATTTTAGTAAACTAAAATCCGTTTCTCAAAACCACACAAAGGCCACTTACACAACAAAACTAAGCAAAAAAGACGGTTACCTTCCTATTGAACAACTGATCCCCTATCTCACCCCAATATTTAGAAAATATAATTTACTGCATTTGCTTCCAAATCAAGCCGAAAAAACTATTGACCAGCAAAAACTGCACAACCTTATTCGTGGCCTTTCTCCCTGGCCGGGTGTGTGGACCAAAGCAAAAGATAAGGTTATTAAATTAGTTTCGAGTGAATATAACTTGAAACCATTACTTAAGAAAATTAGTATAAGCGGTAAGCTCTATCAATTCTAAATTTATTTGATAAAATAATGTTCATGGCTAAATCTATTAGAAGAATTTGTCTTCTTAACCCACAAGGCTATGTCACCTATCCTGCCCCTCTTGGCAAAACTGACACAGGCGGCCAAACACTTTATGTTCTACAGCTAGCTAAAGCTCTTGGGGCTCAAGGAATTAAGGTTGATATTTTCGTACGTAAATTTGATGAATTAAGTAAAAATGAGAAGCCTTGGCCAAATGTGGAGATAATCCGCGTTCCTTGTGGACCAAAAACGTTCGTAAGAAAAGAGGGTCTTTATGACCTGATGTCAGAGTTTACCGAGAATATTATGCTGTTATTAGAAGAAAAGAGATATAAATACGATGTTATTCATTCTCATTATTGGGACGGGGGTTATGCCGGCGTTTTATTAGCAAAAATGCTTGATGTCCCTCATATTCACACTCCACACTCTTTGGGAAAAGCTAAAAAAATGGAAATGGATGTTAAAGCTTTGCCAGTAAAAAAATTAGCACCCGTTTATCATTTCCACAAACGTATTGCTATAGAGCAAAAAATCATGAATAAGGCTAAGGCCATAGTAGTTATTTGCGAAACTTCGAGAATTGAGATTTTTCAACACTATACTGTAGACTTTGATAAAGTACATGTCCGTTATCCGGGAATAGACACCGAATATTTTAACACTAAGAAAAATGGTGCAGATAAGAGAGTTAAATTAAAACCAAACTCAATACTAACTGTTAGTCGTTTAGTTCCAGCTAAAGGAATTGACAGAATAGTTAAGGCTGTAGCTAAACTTAAAAAGATTAATTTTCATCTTTACATCGCTGGAGGTAGTTCGCACAATGGTTTATCCACCGAAGAAAAGTATACTCAAAACGAATTAAATACACTAATTAAGAAGCATCGCTTGGTTAGGAAAGTATCATTTGTAGGCTTTGTTGATCACGACAAAATTTTACCCGCCTATTACCGAAGTGCTGATGTTTTTATTTTAGGTGGGCGTTATGAACCTTTTGGCTTAACTACTCTGGAGGCTATGGCTTGCGGTACTGTACCTGTTGTTTCTACTGCTGCCGGAAGCCGTGAGGTAATTATTGATGGTTTAAATGGCTTTATTGTAGATACAAGCAATATTACTTTGCTAGCAAGATTAATTAGTAAAGTACTAGTAGATAGTAAAACTAAGAAAAGAATTTCACAAAACGCAAGCCAAACCATTCAAGATCATTATTCTTGGAAAAAAGTAGCTAGTAAATTTATTAATTTATATAAACGGTTCTTATGAGAATTGCAGTCGTAGCCCCAATTGAAGAAACTATTCCCCCACAAAAATACGGCGGAATAGAATGGATTGTCTATCATGTCGCTAATCAATTAGGTCAGCATTACGACGTTGAGGTTGATCTTTATGCCTCTTCTGACTCCGAAAAAAGTAAATACTATAACCTTATTCCGATTTGGCCACAGAGTATTCGAGTTGATAAACAAATTGGAGGAAGTAGTAAATTAAGAGAGTCGGCTAAATTACTATCTGCTAAAGATGCCTATCAGATGCTTTCTAAACAAAAATATGATCTGATTCATAATCATCTCAGCTGGCGTTTTTTTATTTTTCATGATGATAAAAAAATTTCCTGCCCAATTGCGACTACGCATCATGGTAGCTTAGGTTTGGATTATCAAAGAATTGTTTTTGAGCGCTACCAAAAATATCCCCATATATCCATTTCGGACAACCAAAGAAATGACTTCCCCTCATTAAATTTTGTAAGCACTATTTATAACGGTATCGACACTGATCAGTTTTGTCCTGCCACTTCAGGACCAGAAAAGAAACAGGATTATATGTTTTTTCTGGCCCGTATGAGTGAACAAAAAGGCGCAATTGAAGCCGCCAAAGTCGCTCATAAACTGGGGATTAAATTAGTTGTTGCAGCAAAAGTTGATGTTGTAGACCAACCTTATTATGAACAGTTTAAGAAGTTGGTTGATAATAAAAATGTGGAGTTTATTGGTGAGATTGATTTTGAGACAAAGCTAAAACATTTACGTGAAGCAAAATTATTAATTGCTCCCATTAAGTGGGAAGAGCCATTTGGCCTAATGTTTACCGAAGCTATGGCTTGCGGTACTCCGGTTGTCGCTTTTGCCAGAGGAGCAGCACCGGAAATTATTGAGGACAACAAGAACGGATATTTAATTAATCAGACAAGCCAGTTGAATCGCGGCAAATGGGCTATTCAAGAATTTGGAGCTGAAGGCTTAGAAAAAGCAGTAGAAGCAGTTTTTAGTAGTAGCCAGAGTGATTATCTGAAGATGTGTCAACTAGCCAGAAGCAGGGTTGTAGCTAAGTTTTCTACCCAGGCAATGGTTAAACAATATTTTCAGCTTTTTAAAAAAATTGTTAGTTAAGCTATTTAACATTAATTATCAGGAAATTCTTAGCCCATATAAAAAAAAGGGCATAAAAACCAGAAGAACATACGATTTTAAGCGTGCTATAAAAAATATTGCCTCAGTGCTCAATACCCATGGCTTAACTCCTTTTGTTTCGCCAGAAAAATATATCAATCTTACCAAAGGACATAAGCATCGCTATTTTTCTCCATGCCTTAATAAATCAGGAAAACGAGTTTTTTTCTATTACCTATTAAGAAGCGATCCTCTGAGTGTATCCAGTTTTAAGAAAGAGGTTGATTTTGCCAAGAAGCTTAAAGAACAGCCTCTCAAGGACAATAATTGTTTCCCCCATTATCTTGCCTACTGTGAAAATCCTTATTATCTGATAACTCAATATGAGGATGGTTATAGTTTAGAAAATAAGAAAAAACCAGGGTTTGTTAATTCAAAAATAGAAAAGCCGCCAATCAAAAAAATAGCCCAAGCATTGTGTTTTGTCAATTTTAAACTTAGTTCAATTATGCCAATCACTGCCATTAGTAGTCAGCAGTTGCAACTAAATTTTCTCCTAGAGAAAATTGAATTGTTAATTAGTAATAAGAAATTAAATCCACGTTTAAAATCTAGTTTGAGTGCTTTTTTGCAGAATAATATTCATTTAAGCGCCGAAAACAACAAATATTTCTCACATCACGACTTCTACTTGGGCAACATTATATTAAATGATAAACGCCTTGTAATAATCGATTGGGAAACTTATCAGAAAGACACGTTTACCTATGATCTTGCTACTCTAGTATGTAGATCATATGGAGCCGTAAGGATAATTACAAATATTGTTAATGAATATTATTCTTTGCTTAGCAGCAACAATCGTCACTTGTTTTATACATTATTAAAGCTGGATATTATTAGATATTTATTAGTTAAGGGCTTACCTTCTAGTTTTTATGAAATGAATCAAGAAGAGATTTCTAAACAATGTCAATGGTTTTATCAGTTGTTAGACTATGCAGTCTCGCTCGATAACAAAGGCTTATGCTTAAAGTAGGAATTCTGGCTTCAAATTATGTTAAGATTAGCCCTTTTGTAAAAAAAGGGACTGAGGTTTTTATTGAGGCACTAACAGCCGAACTTAATTCGGATAAAAATATACATAAAGTTAACTCAACATTATTTTGTAGCGGAGATTCTAATGTGCAAGGCAACAAAAAGGCTTTTTTTGAAAAAGCTTCTCTTAATGATCCTGCAATTGGCCAAAAATTACATTCTCTTTTTGAAAGAATTCATATTTCCAAAAGCCTAGAACATTGTAATGATTATGACCTTTTTCATGTAAATATTGGTAATGGAGAAATAGTGTTACCGTTTTTACCTTTTGTTAAGATTCCGGTTGTTATTACTTTACACACAACACTCGGAAGTAGATATCAGAAAAAACTGTATCAAATGTACAAACACCTAAAACATGTGTATTATGTAAGTATAAGCCAATTTCAACGAGAGGCTATTTCCCATTTGAACTATGCTAACACCATTTACAATGGAATAGACACCAGTGAGTTTATTTTTGACAAAACAAGTTCGCAATACATTATTTGGGCCGGCAGAGGAGTGCCGGTTAAGGGCCTTGAGGATGTTTTAGAAGTAATTAGGTTAACCAAAAAGGAAGCTCGAGTTTACCCCATTTTGGACACAGCTAGTATTGACTGGTTTCAAAAGGATGTTTTACAACCCAGGAATATTATTAAACGAAAAATAAATATTAAAATGGATATGAATATAAGCCGAGGGGAATTAGTTAAACACTATCAAAAGGCTAAGCTCTTTCTTAATCCTATAAAATGGGAAGAGCCATTTGGGCTAGTGATGATCGAAGCCATGGCCTGCGGCACGCCAGTGGTGGCTTATGCGCGTGGCTCTGTGCCGGAGGTTGTTAAAGACGGAGAAACCGGTTTTATTGTTAACTCGTCTGAAAAAGACATTCGAGGAAAATGGCATATTAAAAAAACCGGAGTTGCCGGCTTAATTGAAGCAGTTGAAAAAATTTATGCTATGCCAGAAGCCGAGTATCAGAAGATGCGCTTAAACTGCCGCAGGCACGTTGAGAAGCACTTTACTATTGAAAGAATGGTTAACGAATATATCGATACTTACAAAGAAATTGTGGCTGACTACAAAAGGAAGAAAACCGCTTAAAGCTCGGTAGGAGTAGTTTCTGCTTCGGGAGTTGTTTCTGCTTCAATTTCTGGCGTAACTTCTGTTCCCGGGCCATCCATTTCTGGAGTAATTTCTGCTTCTGGCGTGGCCTCCTCAACAGTAATAGGCTCTTCTTCTTCGGGCTCAAACACATTAGGCTCAGGAGTTGTTGGTTGAGTCTGCGGCGGTGTCGTTTCGGCCTCAAGGTTAGTTTGTGATTGCTTACTAGTTTGAGCTTTTTGATATATCAAGTATCCTAGCCCACCACTAACAAACAAAAGTACTCCCACGATGATGATTAACAAAAACGATGGTTTGTTTTTGGCTGGGTTTGCCGCATTAGAATCATCCTGTGGCGGCTGATCTTCGGGTGGTGACGGCGAGGCTGGAGTTGCTGAAGTTGGCGTTGGTGAAGGTGGGGTTACTGAAGCCGATGGGGTTGCGGTTTCAGAAGTAACAGCCTGCTCTGGCGGCTTTTCTTGTTCGTCTTTAGTTTCGACTGGGCAATAGTCTTTGCTTGGGACAACTTCCATAACTATC
>CAZEVA010000089.1:0-5052 GCA_964515585.1 uncultured Gammaproteobacteria bacterium
CCAGCAAGCGCCTCCAGATGGGGCGTTAGTGCCAATCAGCACACTAACGATACCATCATTATCCGGCGTTACCGAACAAACGCCGGTATCATACAAAACATCTCCGCCAGAGTCGGCGTTGTAGAGCCGATAACGCATATTTATTGGGCTTACAATTGGCGTGCCGTAGTTATCGGTTAGGAAACCCTGAAAGTTAATTATTCGGCCGGCGCGCACTGGGCCGGTTTGAGCCGCCAAATTAATTTTGGCATAGCGAAAAAACTGGTTGTATAAGCCTATACCGGTGCCAATAGCCAGAGCTGTTAGTAGAAAAAAGCCGGCCAAAGCCGCCGCTTTGCGGCGGTTGAAAAAAGAGGGTAGGCGCCAAGTGAATTTAGCCTTTGTTTTTTTGCTTTCTGGGGTTTTTTTTGGGGCCGCACTCAGCATTGAGCGCAGGTTTTGGTACTGGTTGTTATGAATTCGGCCTGTTTCATGTGCCCACTGTACAAATTTCCTTACGGCCGCCAATTTTCGTTTAATTGTGGCGTCAGAATAACCCTTATTCTTCAGAGAACTTAAATATTGCTTCAGCTTTGGTTCTGAGAACAGTGGTTGATGTTTAGCCATTTTTTTTTGGTTAAGTTAGCGCCAGGCCCATTTTTTGCCCACTTTCAGGCTGAAATACGAAGAGAGCTTTGGCAGCTTTTCTTTTGGCATTCTTTGGTAAGCACTGCCTTCGCTGGCAGGATCCAAAGCGGCCCAAAGTACAGTTAAAAATCTCATAAATTTATTGATTTAACTTATAATTAAAAACTCGCTAATGTCTGTTCTATAGCTACGAACCGTGTTTTTGCCGGCACCGTTTTTCACCATATCAGCAATAAAGCTATCCAGGGCTTTTTGGTTGGTTTTTAGCGCTTGCTGGTACTTGTCTGCTAAAGTTTGAAAAAAAATAAAGAGCCTCTTGTCAAGCCATTTTCTGTCCACTGCAAACTTTAGAAAGCAGGAAAGCCCCGCCAGTCGTCGCTTAATTGTATTGTTCGATTCTTCTAGAGAATATGCTTCGAAATATTGCTCTAAGGCCCTAGAATGAAAATATGCAGAAAGCAAGTTGTGTTTGCTGAGCTTGCTATCAGTCCGTGAGCTTTTTCTACCAATCCATTCTAAGTAGTGAGCCAAGTCGGAGAGATAACTTTTCACGGACAAAACGCCATACTTTTTGCTAGCTAAGTAATCGGCGAATTCGGCTTGATAAGTGGACAAGTTATCAACAAAATTATTCATATATACATTATTAATAGAGCCGAAGGGTTTGTCAAGAGGTATTTTAATATATACTGATATACTCTGACATATTATCAAAAAATATCAGTCACTATCCTGTAATACGATTTACTCATATTTACACTAATACCCGCAGCGAAATTTTACCTGTGGAATGCGGACTTAAGAATATCAAGGCCTATAGTAGAATGATGATAGTTACTGAAAATTAACGTTCGAATTAGCTATCCTATAAGAAAATAGGCCAAAAATATATATTTTTTACCAGTTTGTTTTTAGTAATTGTAAATTCAATTTTGCCTCTTTTTGGCAAGCCACTACCCCTAGTGCTACTATGTCTTAGTATTGCACTTGTCCTAGTGTTTTGCCCTACTTGACTAGATTTGCCTATTTACTATAATTAAGGTATGAATAAGCAACTTTTTCCCGCTTTAGCCGTTCTATTAGTACTGCTTTTGCTATTGAGTGTTTTTGCTAACGTTCGCTTGATTATTAGTAGCCGGGCGGCTGGTGAAGGGAACTATTCGGCCGAGAACTCTTATCTTTTTGCCTCACCTCTTGAGGCGCAGGCTAATGGCGAAGACAAGGTTAGGTTTACTGTTTTTGTTTTAAACAGCCAGGGGCAGGGGGTTCCCAACCAGCAGGTAATGCTTAGTAAAGCACCCGAACTAATCACCGAACAGCAAAACTCACTTACGGATTCTTATGGCAGAGCAGTGTTTGATCTGGCGTCTAAAGTCGCTGGCGAGTATGTAGTTGAGGCGGTGATTGATGGCACTAAATTGGGTGAGGCTCTTAAGATTAAGTTCAAATAGGTTCAGTTAAACTCTTCCAGATGATTTTCCAGCGGGCAGTAGTTCTTTTCGGCCACTGCCAGGCTTGTTTTTTGGCGGTAAAGCACAATGGCTCTTTGTTTTTGTTGGTGCAAATGCAGCCAGCTAAAAACTCGCTTGTGCCTCAGTATTAGCCAAAATACAATCCCGAATTGGATTAGCAGTAATAAATTTAGGCTAAACAATTTTCTAAAAAGGCCGAAAAACTCAAGCAAAAGCGCCAAAAATGCGCTCAGCACGTTGATAGTTAGGGTGGTGCTTTTGGGAGTTTTACTGCTATTTCCCTCAGCACTAAAGGCGGCTTGAGCAAAAACCCGCTTTTTGCCGCTAGTTTTGCCAACAACTTTGGTGCTAAAACTACCGTCTGCCGCCGTTTTCAGCTCCACTACCTCATCTATCACCCCGGGGGTGATTCGGGCTGATGGGGCAGCCAAAACTGGCTTAAAAATTCGGCTAACCAGTGATTTGCCGGGCTGATCAAAAAGATGCATATTTACGTTAGCGCCGGGAATAGTTTTGCCGCTTATTATTGTTTGCTGGCCGGTTTCCACACTGCCTTTATCAAGGCGAATGGTAGGAGGGAGCAAATAAGGGCCATAACGGTTATCATCATAACCAAGGCTTGTGGGCACCGGCACACAGAGTGGGGGAGAGATAAGGTTTTCGCTGTCAACACTAAGCAAACAGAACTCCTGGTTGAGGCTTGAGGCTTTAAAATTAATGAATTCAAAATAGCCGTTTTTATTGGCCTTAGTGCCTTCTAGCAGTTTAATTCCCTCAAGTCGCACGTTCGCATAACTTGAAGTATAGCCGAACAAAGAGTAGGTGATGTATGTTTCTTTTGGTTCCTTAGCAGTTGGGGTAGGCTGAAGCGCTAGGTGAATAATTGGCGTAGGACTAGCTGTTAGGCTAGTAGTGGGAGTTGGGGTAATAGAAAGGGTTAAAGTTGGGGTTAGAGAAGTGGTGGGCGTTGGAGTAATAGTTCCTGTTGGTGATGAAGTTGGCGTGGAAGTTGGCGTGGTGGTTGGGCTCGAAGTCGGTGCCGTCGTTGGAGCCGTTGTTGGTGTGGCAGTTGGAATGTTTACGGTGGCTGAGTTGGTCACGTCAGCCAAAATCATCGGCTTGGTAGGAACAGGCTTAAGCACTAAGCGCGTGCTAACAAGGCCGAATAATACAAACAAGCTAAAAAGGAATAAACGCCAATTATGCATAAAATAAGTATATAATTTATTTCTTCTCTTGACAATTCCTGTAAATTATATTAATTTAGAGGAATAAGTTCTAGTAAATCATGATTATTAACCGGAATCTTCAATCAATAATCGAAGAGAAATTGTTTAAAGGCAAAATAATTATTCTTTATGGCCCTCGCCGGGCTGGAAAAACAACATTAGTAAAAAAAATATTACAACAACATCCCTCAAGCCAGAGTTTGTATCTTAATTGTGATGAGCCCGATATTCGTGAAGCTCTAACCAACAAAACCTCAACGGAGTTATTGACTTATTTTGATAAGAACAACCTTATAATTATTGACGAGGCTCAAAGAGTGCAAAACATTGGCCTAACATTAAAACTTATTATCGATAACGATCCAACTCGTCAGATTATTGCTACCGGCTCCTCTTCGTTTGACCTGTCTAACAAAATCACCGAACCTTTAACCGGCCGTGCTTTTGAATATTATCTAGCACCATTTTCCTTAACCGAAATTTACAGTAACGAAACTGAAGCCAATCGTTTATTAAACAATCACCTTATCTATGGCTTATATCCTGAGGCGGTTAATCAGCCCAGTCAGGCAAAGGACTTTTTACGTAATTTGTACAAGAATTATCTTTACAAAGATGTTTTAGAGTATCAGGGATTGCGAAATGCCGAAGTTATTCCACGCCTCTTGGAAGCTTTAGCTTTGCAAATTGGTAGTCAGGTTTCCTATACTGAACTGGCTAGTTTATTGGGAATTGATCAAAAAACCGTGAGAACGTATCTAAGGCTTCTGGAATTAGCGTTTGTGATTTTTCCTCTATCATCTTTTTCGCGAAACTTACGTAAAGAAATTGCCAAGTCTCGCAAAATTTACTTTTGGGATTTGGGTGTTCGCAATGCAATAATCAATAATTTCAACTCCTTAAATTTACGAAATGACACGGGCGAGCTATGGGAAAATTTTATCATTGTAGAGAGGCATAAACGCAATCAATTTAAAGAGTCTTACCCCAATTGTTATTTCTGGCGAACATGGACCAAAGAGGAAATTGATTATCTTGAAGAAAAGGATGGCAAATTATCTTCCTATGAAATAAAGTGGCAAAAGGGTAGAAAGCTAGCTCCAAAAATATGGCAGCAAACCTATCCGAATTCATCATTTCAGGTAATTAGTAACAAGAATTATTGGCCATTTTTGAGTTAAGTTTTTAAAAAAGAGTTTAAAATTATTCGTTCCTTTTGCGCAGTTGTTTTTTTAGCTGTTCTAGTTCTTTCTCTTCGCTACTAAGCCTTTCCTCAAGCTCAGCCACTTGCTCGTGTGAGCCAGTAACAAGTTTCTTAATAAGAATATAAAGCAGTATAGTAGCCAAAATAACAACGGCAATCACTCGCCAGGGAATTATCCAAGTGTAGCTAACAGCCTCCAGTGCCTTGCCGCTTGCGCCGTAGGCGCCCATTAATGTAAGTTTGTAACGGCCAAAGAGCCATTTTGGCCCAATTTCGTTAGAAAAAAGGCGAACAGCGTCCGGGAAAATATTCTGTTCTTTCAAACTAACCTGGTCAGTTAAAGTGCCAAAAGCGTTAGTCATGGCAACTACGGCGTTAGGAGTAATATGATAGTCACCGCGATTTAAGATTTCGGTGTTAACGTTTACGGGGCCGTATTCGATAAGGCCGGGCGACTGAAAACGAGTAACAATGGCGTTCTCGGCGATATCTCCATTAACTCTAATATATAGCAAACCGG
>CAZEVA010000090.1:0-4789 GCA_964515585.1 uncultured Gammaproteobacteria bacterium
AAAAATGGAGGGGGCAGGAGCTAAAATTGAATTAAAATAAAGTTAAGGTCGGACCTTTTCCTGAAGGTCTGACCTTAAATTCTGTTTGCAAACCGCCAAATCTTTTTTTATAATGCAAACAATGTCACAAAACATACAAGGCAGGCAAAACCTATCTTTCGATAATTTACCCGAGCTCCTAACTCTTGAGGAGGTTTCCAGTTTGCTTCGAGTTTCCAAAATTACTCTTAAAAGATGGGGGAAAAAGGGAAAATTACCTGCTATTCGCATTAATTCTCGCGGCGACAGGCGCTACAAAAAGCAGGAAGTAATGCGCTTTTTGGGAATGAACGCTGAACTTTAAAGCTCAAGCGGCACAAACTCTTCTTTGCCTTGCTCATTATTCTCTAAACGATAAAGCTGGTGTTTTTGCTGGAGAACATGATGAGTAAATAGCACTCCTTTAAGATGATCCATCTCATGTTGAACTATCTGCGCTTCCCAGCCAGTGAATTTCTTAACAATCTTTTGCCCGGAAAGATCTTGATATTCTAGCTCTACCCAAGTTGGCCTTGATACTTGGCCCCAAGTGTTGGTGATAGACAAACAGCCTTCCAAAGTATTTTTAGGCTGGGTTTGCTTTTTGGCAGTTTCCAAAATTTTAGGGTTAAGGAACTCTCTGATTTGGGAATGAGGGTATGGCTTGATTAAAAATATACTTAGCGGTAGGCCAACCTGAGGAGCCGCTAGTCCCACGCCCTCAGGATTGCGACAACTGTTTAGTACCCGCCTCATCTCTTTAACTATTTGTTTGGTTCGAGCGTCTATTTTGGCTACTGGTTTAGTTGGCTGGCTTAATACAGGGTTTGGAGTGGTTACTAAAGCCAGTTTCATACGCTTATATTACCAGAGGAACAAGGCCAATGGCAACAAAAAGAAGGCCCATTAGAATTTTTGGAGCCAGAGAAAGAAAATCAAGAAAGCCGGTTTCAGGGATAGTGGTGGTGGTAGCGTCATCAACGCCGCCAACAGCTCCGGCTTGAAGGTATGTTGTGTCTGTAGTAGAATCATAATCCTCTTGAGTATCAGTAGTAGCTTCTGGAGTAGCAGTTAAATCACCGGAAATAATAAAACTAGCTTCTATTGGAGATGAGCAAACAAGAATATCAGTGGCATTAACATCATTCTTGGAAATATTTGAGTCGTCGGTGCGGCCGGTTTCGCATTCAAAACTAACAGCAGCTGTTCCCGAAGAGATGCCTTTAAAACTAATGGTTGCCAAAGTGCCGCTTCCATTTTTTACTTCTTCAGCGCTATCTACTACTCCAGAAATAAATAATTTATTATCTTGCTCGCTATGAAGAACAGTTGGATAAAAAGAGCCATATGTCACTTTATCTACCGATAACAGTGATTTGTTAAAATTAATAACCGCATCGGCACTTTGCGTATCCTCGCCATCAGTATTTACATTAATTTTAACTTCAAAAACTACTTCGGGATCAAATGACCCAGAATTGGGAGAAAATTCCAGACTTGCTGCTTGTGCAGAAGGGGTTTTAAAAAAAATAATCACCCCCCAAACAATTGCAAGAAGTAATAACTTAAAAAATGAACTCATAAATCTCATCTTATCAGAATTTCAACTTGATTAGTTTTTTGTAGTTGATTATTAGTATTGTCAATAGTGATAAGTTTTGAACTACGACCTGTATCTTTAAACACGGGTATTAATTTGGTTTTTCCAGCGGTTTTAGCACGAAAATTAAGAACAACCATATCTAAATTTGATTGGGCAGAGCTAGTAGCTTGCTTCTCAACAAAGGAAAAAATTAATTCCTCATCTTTTTCTAATGCTCGTGGGTTAAAATAATTAGGATTAAGTTCAGTTATTCCAACATAATCTAGCATTTGCGGATCATAATTAAGAATAATGTCAGCGGCTTGTATGGGCGATATTAGATTATTAAAAGCTAACTCTATGGCAATAGTACTGCCTTGTGTGGCTTCTATTTGAGAAGGAAAAAGGACAGCTTCTATTTGAGAAGAGTGCTCAAAATTTTGTGTGGGACTATTGGAAACAGAACGAACAACCTGATTTGTTGGCCTACGAGAGACTGTGCTTTGGTGAGTTAAAGTAAAAAGCAAAACCACAAAACCCAAACAAACTAGGATAAGTGTTGTTGTTAGTATTTTAGTACGAATTGTATTAGTTATCATCTTCATATGTTGTAGCCATAGTGGCAAACATTAACGAAAGATCGTTGCCAAGAGTAACACCATCATAATTTAAATCTGTTATTTTTATACATTCCTTGTTAGGCTTTGCAATACACTTTAATAAACTACCAACATCTTCAGCATCTAAAAGACCATCTTGTTCTGGTAAATCTCCAGAAAGAAGCGGTACGGCACTTAAGTCGGCTTCGTTCTTTCCTGCTACTAATGTGAAACCTTCATCTTTTTTGCAACTATAATCCTCTCCCTTTGGTGTGAGAGTACAAAATCGTTTTTGCATATGTTTTGGCCCTTTAATTAACAGGCGAAAATTATCCCCTATGGCAATATCATCAAAACCAACCTCTCCAGTAAAAGTATAGTCATCGGCTAGCTTTAAATCAACTGTTTTCTGATGTTTATTTTTTTCCGAATTACCCAAAGTAATTTTAAATTTCTGTAATGGAGTAATTTTTGTAGATTCTGAAACTCCTTGCAATTTTAATTTTAAATTTAACGATGCGCTATGAGTAGCTTCACAGCTTGTGGTACTTTCACAACCATTAGTCCAGTCCTCATCGCAGTTATATTTACTACTATTGCAGATACAGTAACCATTACTGGCACAACTAGCATTTTCTCCACACTGGCCGTCGTTGACACAACTGATAGAGGGTGCGATAGCAATAGTACTGGAGGCATCAGTGCTATCTATATCAAAACGATGGTCGTCAGCGCCGGTGGTGCCCACAATTTGCGAAGCTGGCTCATTAAAAGCTAAATATTGAGATTCTTCAGAGACTTTTAAACCGCGAAAACGTAATGGTATCATAATATTTTGAACTAATTCGCTATCTTGCTTATTTGCTATTAAAACAATACGTACACTATCTTTATCATCGCTAACTTTTTGCATAACAAGAGAAGTAAAATAATTTTGAACTGGAATGGTTGAGGATAGAAAAACTGTAGAATCTTCAACAGGAACATATTCAAAGTATTCTGGGTTATAACTGATGGTAAAGTCAACTGCAGAAATTTTTTTCTCTCCGGCGCTGATACTAACTGTTTGAGTAAAGGCTTCGTTTTGAGTGACAATATTTGTTTTGGGAGTAAAGGATGTAGTAGCAACATCAACATCGGCTTTTGATTGAAAAATATAGCGGTTAACAAAAAAAGCGGAAAAACCTATGGTAACTACTATTAGTAGTAGTCGCAACAAAAACCCAAATGATTTTTTTTTTGTAATTCCCGAAGATAGGTTGACTTTGGTGAAATTAGGATCCATGTTTGTTCCTTCTCCAGATTTCATAGTCGTTTATTTCTACACCCCTAACGTTGTCAAAGTCAGCAGTATTTGCGTAGATAATATTTTCACACTGTCCATTACCCAGAAATTCACATTTCCAACGGGCAAAATCAGCATCATTAATTTGATTGTCACAATTGGCGTCGCCAAGATTTTTTTTTGGGCAGTTAGGAGATTCGGTTGGTGTAGGCGGTATAGGCGTAGCGGTGGGCACAGCAGTTGGCGGCACAGCAGTTGGTGGCACAGCAGTGGGATTTGGTGTGGGGGTAGATAGGGTTCCTACTAGATAAGTTTTTGATGCTTTTTTTCCATCTGGGTTCGTAATAGTAACCGTTTGTGTTGTCTCTGATGCTTCTGGTGTGTAGAAAACGTAAACTTCCATTTTTTTGGAATTTATAAATTTACGGAATGCCAAACCCCCCTTACCTTGACTAGTTCCTGGTCCTGATACTTTAACAGTAGCATTCTTGTGAAAATTAGTTCCGATCATAGTTAATGTATGAGGCTCATTGTACACAATAGGATGTCTAGAACTAAACTCATTAATAACTGGACCCGGCACAGCAGTGGGTGTAGGTATACATTTAAAATATTTAACATCTGTTGCATTACCGCGTGACCAAGTGCCATTATCTTTCCATGCAGATTCTATACTAAATCGATAATTTTTGCCAGGCGTTATATCTCTAGTAAAAGTAGTCTTACCTTCTGAAAAAACCCAAGTATCATCTTCAGCTACAAATGTGTTTGGTGCACAGCAATAGGGTTCTGCATCTACTCGCACAATATAATTAGTTGCTCCAGTAACTTTATTCCATGAAAGAGTTACTCTTTTCCCATCGCTATTACATTGTGCAGAAAGCCCTGTAGGTATAGGATTAGACAAAGATGTACAAGTAAAATGATCCCATGGTCCTCTTGTTTGAAATACGTAGTCATTAGCACTATTGTAGTAATTAACGCATTGATTACTGGTTGAGTTTAGTGGTTCAATATCAATTCGGTATTGTACTCCAGGCTGAACTGCAAAATAACGTTCGGTTGCTTGACTTTTTAGCCAATAAACCCCCATTCCAGTAGGCATATGGTTTACTCTGCACATATACTCATTCGCATTTTGAACAGGGTTCCATGATACATATACAGCTTTCCCATTATCCCGACAGCTTCTATTGTATCCAGATACTTTGGTTAAGTTACAGGCGGCAGGAACTTTATGAATTTTTTTATAAGGTTTTACTCCTTGCGCTTTATGAACTACCACCACAGAATTAAAAAACAAAA
>CAZEVA010000091.1:0-9655 GCA_964515585.1 uncultured Gammaproteobacteria bacterium
CCCACTTCTGCCCAGTCGTAAACTTGGCGAGCCTCACCAACGTCTAAAGACACACAACCACCAGTATGTGGCGAACCAATAAAATCCCGCGGCCGCCTAATTTCGGTACCAGTTATGTCATAATAATAAGGTAGTTCATGAATCCCCAAATAGGCATTGACTTTGGGGTCAAGTGAAAAAGCCATCCAAAACGGCATCCAAACATGATAAATCTCAGAATAAGCGTTTGGTGCTTTATTTAATATCTGGTACTTTCCAGGAGGGGTTGGATAATATAGCCCCGAAGAAATCCGATAAACAGCCATGTTTTCGCCATTTTCCCACAAATACATATTTTGCTGACTTAGGTCAATTTCGATATATTTGTTTGCCTTAGTCCCATCTGTGTTTGGTTTGTTAACCAAGCGTACAGAAATATAGTCCGATTGATTACCATCAAAACGAGTCAAAATTAAGGCTGTAAGACTCTCTTTAAAGTGTTTCTGATCAAACTGCAGGTCGGATGATAAATTAATTTGGCGATTAAATACAGAAAGTTGGTTAGCTAGCTCAACTTTATCAACCCCAATACTAAGTTGTTCGCTTTCTTGGTCATATTTAATCTCGAGTAGTTTTTGCAACACTTTTTCACTTAAAACAGTTTTTTCCTGCTTTTCATTTCGATAATAAAGATAAACTGGTTTTTCTAGTATCTGAGCGATTTGACGATTATAAGCATCCATTTTTATTTTCTTCTCGCTGTTAAAAACACGTTCGAGCTTGGGCTCTAATACTTTTTTTTGGCCAAAATTACTTACTATTTCCTTTGCAAGGCTGTTATCATTAATAATAAATATGTCTTGATAGTTTTCATACACTAAACTCTTTTTTCGTTTATCTACTTTAATTTGATCCTCTGCTTTTGAGAAATTAAATCTCAAATTTGCCACTTTGTCATAGTAGTCTTGAGTAAAAATAATCGCTGGCAATACCGTTCGCGATGAGCGAAAACTTTTCCAAAAATTAATCATCTTTTGATAAAGGGGTAGTTTAGTTTCGGCAACCAATTTGTCATAAGTACTATTCAAGTCAAAAACAACTCCCAAGTCTTCATAGCTCAGTTGATAAACTCTATTTTTAACTTTGATTTTTAGTTTTGGATTTTTGTGCTTGGCTAGGTAAGTCATCAACCATTTTTTGCTCTTATAACCCAAGTTTTTGGAGCCCAAATAAGTGTTTGCCGGCAAATATGAAGAAAGATAGTTATTGGCAAAATAAACACAGACCAACAAAAAAACAAAAAATAGTAATTTTGAATTCACGGCTTTTTAGATATATTTCTTTAGTTTCTTGTTTTGTCCTAATTTTTTTACCAAGTCTTTTATTTTCCCTACCTGTGTTTTGGGAACAACCACAATAGCGTCAGCGGTGTTTACCACTATTACACCATCAAGCCCTACTGTCGCTAATATTTTGTTGGCTTCTTCGTTTATAACCAAACTACCCAGGGTATCTAGATTATAAACAAGGCCTCGTTCTAAATTGTCGGCTGGTTTTTCAGTTAGCGCCTCTTTTAGAGCATATAAAGTTCCCGGATCTGACCAACCCATATTTGGCGTTAGCACCACTGCATATTCTGGTGGAATTTTTTCCATAATGGCGTTATCAAAATGAGTTTCCTCAAGTTGAGGATACACCTGGCGAATAGTTTTGGCCTCTTTTATTGTTCCCAAAGCCGCTTCAATAACCAGTAGCTGTTGATACATTTTAGGTACATACTTTTCATAAAGAGATAGGGTAAAATCCAAGTCTACCACCCAATATCCAGGGTTCCATACCCATTTTTTTGAACGATACATCTCTTCACATTCTTCTGGTTGTGGTCGATATTTCCAAGCTTCAAACTGATAGAGCTTATCTTTAACCTTACTACCAATTTTTATCCAGCCCAAGTTACTCTCGGCATAACGAGGATGTTCGCCAATCATGGCAAATTGTTTTGGATTCTTGCGAACAATCCTTTCTCCTTCGCTTAATGCCCACAAAAACTGTTTTGGATATTTAATTAAGTGGTCCGCCCATAATATGGCAATGGGCCCCTTGTAACCTTCTTTTCTTAGCTTAACAAGATTGAAACCCACTGCTGGAGCAACGTCTCTTTTTTCTGGCTCAGCAATAATATTACTTACCGGAATTTTTGGTAGTTGTCCTTTAACCGCGGCAACATACTGTTCGTTTGTGCTAATGTAAATATTATCGTAAGAAAAAAAGTTTGCAATCCGCTCAACTGCTAACTGTAACGTGCTTCGGCCATTAAAAATTTTCCCAAACTGTTTCGGAGAGTTTTTTCTCGAAAGAGGCCACAACCTTGTTCCGGCCCCGCCGGCAAAAATAATTGCTTTCATAAAATAACTATAAACTTATATTAAGCTTCAGATTTTCCACAAATCTTTTGCAACTGAAACGCTTCCAGTTAAACTTGGCAAAATTGTATGATTTTGTCTGATAGTTCTCAAGCGCAGACGATAAAGCCGCCGCTGTTTGCGGAGAAAACAAATAACCAGTGCGGCCGTGTTGAACAAATTCGGCTGTTCCGCTCTTTTTTGAACAAACAACAGGAGTTTCAAAAGCTATAGCCTCTAAAGCAGTGTAGCCAAAGTCATCGCTTTGAGGCATAACCAAAGCCTTAGCTTTTTGATAAAGCCAGGCTAGTTGATTTTCAGAAACAAAATCTAAAAAAATGGTGTTTTTACCGGCTATTTGCTTGAGCTGTCTTTGTTGTGTGCCAGTTCCTACAATAACTAAATATTTTTTTGAATCTTGGTTAAAAACCTCAATTGCCATCTCAATATTTTTGTTTGGCTCAAGCCTAGCAACAAGTAAAAAAAACTGTTTTGGTAATAAAACATTTGGCTTTTGTTTTTTTAGTTTGCGCCAATAATCAGGATCAAAGAGGGGCAAAAGAATCGTGCTTTCTCGCCGATAATATTTACTAATTAGGCGCCTGTTAAACTCGCTAAGAGCCAAAATCTTATCTGGCCGAGAAACAGCAACAACGTCCCATTGCCGCAGAATAGTTAAAAATGGCTGTAAAAACTTACTCCGACTAAAAAAACGGTTATTTTCATGCCATAAAAATCGAGTAGGGGCAAACAAATAGCAAAGATGAATTGTTTCCGGACGAGTCAATACTCCCTTGCCAAAAGATGAAGATAAAGAAATCACTTTGTCGTAATTAGACAGGTTAATCGACTCGATGGCATGTGGCATCAGCGGAGCCAAAATCTGCTTTGGTAAACGAAAATTAAAAAAAGTCTGCATAAAAGTTGTTTTTATTCGCTTTCGATATTTTTTTGCCCAAACTGCTCGGTTATAATCTGCATAAAGCGTATAAATGTCAGCCTCAGTAAAAGTTTCAAATAACACTTGAAGAATTCGTTCTGCACCCCCCCATTTATCAATCCAGTCATAAACAATGGCTAGCCTCATCCCTGTTTTTGATAAACTGCCAAAGTTGTTTTGGCCATACTAGAAAAAGAGAAGCGACGAAAATAGTCGTTTTCGAGTTTGAGTTTACTGCGGCTAGAAACGTTATCCAAACAATCTGCTAAAGCCAAAACCGAGTGTGGAGAAAAAAACTGGCTACCAGGCGGCGCAATTTCTCTAAAAACAGGAATGTCAGATAACAACAAAGGACAACCAAAGTTTGCCGCCTCAATAATTGGCAAGCCAAACCCCTCAAACAAAGAGGGGAGAACCAACGCTTGCGCTCGGGAATAAAGCCAAGCTAGTTGTTTATTTTCAATCCCAAAACGAAAAACAACCCGCTGCTTCAGCTTTAGTTTTTCAACTTGAACTTTTAAACGCTGATAAAAAGCATCTCTTGGGCCAACCAAAACTAAATTCAAATTTCGCCCACACAGAGCTTTTAACAACAAATTGACATTTTTGTGAGGATAGAAGTTTCCTACATAAAGCAAAAAATTAGTAAACGGCAATAATACCGGTTTTAGTTTTTTCTGTTTTAACTCTATCCCCAAACCCTCATATGTAACCACTACTTTGTTTTTTAAGGTTGTGTCATATTTTTCAATTTCTGTTTTCACCGCAACACTAGGAACAATTATCTGCTGAGCTCGTTTTAAACCATGACGCAAAACTAATTTATAAGCCAACCGCTTTAAATAATAAACCGGAACTAGCCGGGTTGTTGCTTGGCCTGTTGCAAATTTATTAATAGTTAGGTCATGAACCGTAATTACAAAAGGCTGGTTATACAAAACAGGGTGCGAAAAATAAGGAAAATGAACCAGGTCATAATTACTAGCTTTAAGCTCAGAAAAAAACTTTATTTGCTCAGAAAAAGAATGCCATTTGGCAGTTGTTATTTTTACCTTAAAGTTTTCAGCTCCTCTAAACAAACCCGCCTTACAAAAAAACAAAGTGTATTGGTTTTTTTTGTCTAGTTTTTGCAACTGCCAAACTAAGTTACGAACATAGCGCCCCACACCACCTTCGTTCCACAGTCGGCAATCAATCGCAATTTTCATCTTATCCCAAAAGAGCTTTTAATTTTAATTGCCAGTCGCACTAATGCCCCTAGCCATTGCGGATATTTATCAGCATAATGCTTCTCATAAAAAATAAGCATTGTTTCGTAAAACTGTCGTTTTGCTTGACGACGAATTTGTTCGTTCTGATTTTTCTGGCCGCTTTGATATTTTATATGCCAAGCCTGATACTTGGGGTAATACCAAATAGAATAACCCCAACTTTTTATTCGGTATGACAAATCTAAGTCTTCGCCATAAAAAAAATAATCTGGGTCAAAGCCGCTAACGTCATCCAAAATTTTCTTTTTAACCAAAAAAAAGGCTGCCGTTGGAGAGTCGATTTCATGAATAGTATTTAGATTTTTGCTAGTCAGATGATATCCGCCAAAAAATTTGCTGAAAACCGGAATGTTTGTGGTTAATTTTTCCAGCCCACTATAATAAGCAAAAGCATTAAAAGGCGTTGGGAAACCACGATGTGAAGCTGGATCAATTTGATTATTAGCTAAGTTTAACCTAATAGTTAAGCCCGCCGCTTTTTCTTTCTTATCCAAGAATAACAACAACTCTTTAAAATTAATTTTTTCTTTTAGGTAAACGTCGGTATTTAGAAATAACACAAATTTGCCCTTTGCTATTTGCAAACCAATATTGTTGCCTCGGCTAAAACCAAGGTTTTCCTTAAGAAAACACTGTTTTAAATCTTTTTGTTTGCTTAGCCAGAGCCGACTTTTGTCGGTTGAGGCATTGTCAACTACAATTATTTCCGCTTCAGTAGGGGCGAAGTTTTCTGCTAGGCGCTGTCTCAAGAACTTAAAACAATCTTTTAAGACTTCCCCAGAGTTATAGCTAACCAGTATTACCGACAGCAACATAAGCCTATTTTACCGAATCTGCAGTGGATTTATCTAAAATTACTTGACGAAAAAGCACCACTAACATAAGATTAAGGTAGATGAAAAGGTTTTTATTCACTTTAGGGCTGTTATTATTTCTTGTCACTGCCGTTTTGCCAATAAAAGCCCAAGAGAATGGTTTGGGCGAGCAAAATGTTGTCCTAAGTTGTCTTGAACCCGAAAATACCGAGCTCGACCTAACCGGCGGCGAACTCAATGACTACACAACTAGCCTTTACGACAAGGCTGGTATTTTTAAAGAAGAAAATGGCCCTGTTTATGTTCTTATTTCCTATCCAGTTCCTGGTTTTAAACCCAAAGACTCAAAATTTGCCGATACTTGTGAACATCGTCATAACCGTAACGAAGAAGGCCAATACTGGTTCTGTGCAAATCTTGAGAGCGGCGGCTCACAATGTACCTCAGAAATGCTTTCTCCCAACACCGAAATTTTACGGCCTGAAGACGCTCCTCAAGAGCCATCTGATCCCGAAGAAGGGCCATGTTTGAAAACCATTTTTCAAATTAGTGGTGCTGAGTTTAATGATCAGGGTCAGTTTAGAGTAGAGTCAGCCAAAATGTACACCTTACTCCATAACAATGTTACTTTTTGGGGATTACAGTTTACCGAAGGTGGAGAAAGCACCACCTCTGTCGCTACTGAAGAAACTACTCAACCAGCAACTCAGACAGCCTCATTAACGCTAGCTACTTTTACCGGAGTTAATAATAGTAGCACCGGCCTACCAACCGGGGCTAATGCTAACTGTACCACTATTTCTTGGGACCCCTACGGTAGGGTTATCGACAGTTTAACGCTTGAGCCAATTAGAGATGTATTAGTTTCCCTGAAAAACCTTAATAGCAAAAATGTATTAGAAATTACTAAAAACTCTGCCAATCCCACTTTTCGCAACCCTCTAAGCACTAACAGCCAAGGTGGTTTCAATTTTGC
Source organism: uncultured Gammaproteobacteria bacterium (assembly GCA_964515585.1). Classification (GTDB taxonomy): domain Bacteria; phylum Patescibacteriota; class Microgenomatia; order UBA1406; family UBA1406; genus UBA1406. Next base: position 6,384 of record CAZEVA010000091.1, read on the forward strand.
CGTTATTCCCGGAACTTATTATCTTTACCCAACCCATCCGGATTTTATTTTCCCAATTGCAGATAAAAATGTTTATAACCAGGCTGTAAATAATCTTCGACTTTTTGACCCGCTTCAAGAATATATCGAAATTAATAAACCTAATAGCCGCCTCTATCAAGACTCTGAAGAACCAATAGTTGAATTTGCTGGAGCTTCGCAACGGCGCGATATTATTATGCAACCAAAAAACCCGAATTACCAAGGCAGTCCGGTCAGCCTAATTTCTGTAAGTAATGCTCGCCAAGGGATTAAACAACTGATAAAAGGTATTGTTTCTCACCCAAAAAGCATTATTTCTGCCTACGTTAACGATATTGAAGTTGGCCAAGTAGCGGCCGACTATAAGGGCAATTTTGAGCTTTACCTAAACGAAGACCTTGTTCCTAACACCGCTAGCAGTTTTCGAGTAACCGCCCAAAAAGTGCCGCTGGTAAAAATTGCTACTGCGTCCCCAGAAACAAGTCCGGTCCCCAAAAACGACGCTTTCTCTTTTAAACTTATACCAGCAGTTTTGTCTGGCTTTGTCTTTAACCAAAACTATGAACTTATTCAAAACGCCAAAGTTGAATTAATTGCCAGTAACCTGCTTGGTTTTGCCTATACCACAACCCAAACTAATGAGCATGGTTTTATTAGCTTGCCATATCAAAGTTTGCCGCCCACCGAATTCTACTTAAAGGTTTATCCGCCAAATCAAGAACCGTTTAAATTAACCATTGATCAGTTTCTTAAGTTAAACACTGTCTATTTAGAAGAATCCGGGATTAATTTATTTAATCCCAAAATCGCTACTGAAAACCTAATTAACCCAAATAAGGAGATTATCAGTAAAGTTAAGTCCGCAACAGCCAGCAAACTAACTGGAAAAAGTGTTTTTGATACACCTACTCCTACTACAGCACCAGAAAATAAACCTCAGCCAACCGCCAGTTTCCTTAATTTGTTTTTTGGTTTGGTAGTTTTAATTATTTTAACCCTAGTTTTTGTTGTTGTTTTTAAAAAATTTAAGAAAATTCCGCCTCCGGAAAACGAGCCACCAAGCCCTTCTTTTTAACGCTTGACAAGTGAACATCTGTTCACTAAAATAGGCGGTGATGTCAGGTCAGCTAAACAATAAATTAATAACTCTCAAACAGTTTTTTCACCGCTATAAAAGACTTCCTAGTTATAGCGAACTTCTCAAACTTTGGCGACTATCTTCTAAAAACGCTGTTTTTAAACATATCCAAAAATTAATTCAAGAAAAATATTTGTGCAAAGATAAATTTGGGAAAATTGCCCCAACTACCGCTTTTTTTAGCCTCAATCTTTATGGATCGGTACCAGCCGGGTTTCCTGTACCCACACCCGACGAACAGGCCGACCTAATGTCCCTAGAAGAGTATCTAATCGACAGCCCGAACAAAACCTTTCTCCTAAAAGTTTCCGGAGATTCGCTCATAGAGGCTGGTATTTTACCCAATGACTTGGTGTTAATAGAAAAAACCAACATTTCTCAAAACGGACAGATAGTTCTGGCAAACGTTGATTCTGAGTGGACTTTAAAAATTTTAGAAAAAACTAAAACTAGGGTGCGACTTATTCCCGCCAATAAAAATTATCAGCCCATTGTTCCTAAAAACGAATTATTAATCTATGGAGTGGTGAAGGGAGTCGTCCGCAAATACTAAACATCACCCCGGGAACCCTGTCCGCCTTTGGTGGAGTGATTCGGGCTTATAGTAGGCTCTAAAAAGCCTAAAAAATTAAAGAAGTATGTTTCAAATTCATAGTTGGCCCAAAGCGATTATGCACCTGGATGCAGATGCTTTTTTTGCTTCTGTAATGCAAGCCGTTAATCCCAAACTTAAAGGCCAACCAGTAATCATTGGGGCAGAGCGGGGAATTGCTACTGCCATCTCTTATGAGGCCAAAAAATTAGGAGTTAAGCGAGGAATGCCAATGTGGGAAATCAAAAAAATATATCCTAAGGTTATAATTTTGCCTGGAGACTATGATCTTTTTTCACTTTTTTCACAAAAACTGTTTACTATTTTGCGAGAGTACAGTCCAGAGGTTGAAGAGTATTCTGTTGACGAAGGATTTATTAACATTGAGGGCTTAAGGCGACCATTCCATTGTAGTTACTCACAACTTGGCAAAAAAATCCAACACCAAATCCAACAAGAGCTTGGCTTGCCGGTTTCAATTGGAATTTCCATTAATAAAAGCTTGGCCAAGCTTGCCAGCAGTTTTTGCAAACCACAAGGCCTAACCGTGATTTCCGGAAAAGAAATTGAGACTTTCTTGGAAAAAATTCCCTTACTTAAAGTTTGGGGTATTGGCCCCTCAACCGCTGCTTATCTTAAAAAATTCGGTATTAAAAACGCTTTGCAGTTTGCCAAACTGCCCGAAGGCGTTTTTAGCAAACAAAGTCGCATAAAACTTAATAAACCACATTGGGAAATTCGTCAGGAACTACGTGGACAAAGCATTTATCAACTCTGCTTTGAAACCAAAAACCATTATCAATCAATCAGTAAAACTCACACCTTCTTCTCAAGTACCAAAAACCCAAATATCGTTTGGGCCGAGCTTTTAAATAATGTTGAAAGCGCCTTTAAAAAAGCTCGAAAACTGGGTTATTCGGTAAAAAAAATGTCTTTGTTTCTTAAAACAAAACAGTTTTCTTATTCAAGTATTGAGATTACTCTTGAACAAAAACAACAATACCCAATGTTAATTAGAAAAAAATTAAAACAGGCTTTTTCTAAACTTTTTCAACCGCAACTACCTTATCGCGCCACTGGAATTGTTTTAACTAAGCTGTCAAGACAAACTCAAGAGCAAATTAGTTTGTTTGAGCAGTTAGATAAACAGCTAACACAAAAAACAGGTGCTTTGTATCAAATTCTACAAACTCAACCAAAGTTAGATTTTGGCACCTCGCTTTATCTGCCCCAAAAACCAACCAAAACCCGTCTGAATCTACCAATACTAGAAATCTGAAACACATCCAGGTATAATCATTAATATGCGTTATTCACAACTGTTTGGCAAAACAATTTCTCAAGCCCCCAAAGACGAAAAGACTCAAAATGCCCAACTGCTAGCTCGGGCCGGTTTTGTTAATAAGCTAATGGCTGGGGTATATAGTTATTTACCGCTCGGTTTACGAGTGATTAATAAAATTGAAAATATTGTTCGCGAAGAGATGAACAAAATTGGCGGTCAGGAAATATTTTTACCGG
>CAZEVA010000092.1:0-3809 GCA_964515585.1 uncultured Gammaproteobacteria bacterium
CGATCGTCAGAACAACCACTAGCTGAGGTTCCAGCAGAGCGGGGAATGTTAAGGCTTGCTAAACGCTCTGCAACTAGTTGTTGTTGTTTTGCCGAAAGCTCGGCTATCTGTTTTTCTAAACCAGACTGATAGTCTTTGGCTTTAGCTACCTCTGTAGCAAAATAGTCTTTTTCCTGATCAAGCTCTTTTTTTAACAATCCAAGTTTGGTACGGTCTTCCTCTAATTTATGAATAAAAAAGGCGGTTTTAATAATAATATCACGGTCTCGGCCAATGGCTTGTTGTTGATAAAAAAAAGTTCGCATAGCTTCGGGTAAATTTTTACTTAAAACCACCCCCAAAAGATTGCCGAGATAACTTTTTGACTGTTTGTAGTAATTCCTGGCGCGCTTGTTAATAAGCTCTCTTTGTTGAACCAAATCTTTTTCGCCGCTAGCAATATCTTCTTCTTTTTGAATAATTTCGGCTTCGGCGCTATTTATTTTTGCTTCTATTAGGTTAAGATTAGCTTCCAACGGCTCTGTTGATTTTTTTGACTCGTCCAGAAGAGCTCTAACCTCAGCTAATTGTTTTTCAACTTCAGCCAATTCGTCCGCTCTAGTTGGAAAAACACAGAAGGAAAAAAAAACTACTAAAACCAATAAAAAAACAACCTTTTTAAACATGATTTCATTATAACAAGACCTGTGTTTTTATTGCTTTTTCGCTAAAAGATAATAAACCGGTGTCGCCACAAAAGGGGAGGAATAAGTTCCGGCAATGGTGCCAATTAAAAGCGAGGTAGCAAAGCCGCGAATAGATTCACCCCCCAAAATAATCAAGGCTGTTAGCATAATAACCACTGTTAACGAATTATTCAATGAGCGCATCATGGTTAAGTTAAGTGCCCAATTTAAACTTTGCGCCAAGTTAGTAAAAGAACCCTTAACCTCTTCTTCTTTGATTTTGTCGAAAATGACAATGGTGTCATGAACCGAAAATGACATTGTTGTTAAAACGGCGGTTACAAACAAAACATCTAGCTCCAACCCCCAAAAATAACCTAAAATTGCCCACAGCCCTAGCAATACTAAACTATCATGAACCAAGGCTACTATCGCCGCCACTCCAAAGCGCCAGTGTTTAAACTGAACAGCAACGTAAATCAATATTCCCAAAACCGCCAAAACAGTTGCAGTTATAATTTTGTAAATATTAGCTTCAGAAACACTCGGGCCAACTAGTTCAAAGCGGGTTTTTTTTACCGCCAGGCGCTGACTAAGCTCTTTGGCTATTTTGTTTGCCTGTTCCTTTTTGAGCCTAGTTCCACTAATAATAAAACCGGTGCTTATCTGTTGATAGTTAAGTTTTGGGTTGTTTTTTTCGACGATCGTTTTTGCCTTTTCGGATTTGGTAGTAGTAGCGCTAAACTCAATTAATCCACCACCCGTAAGATCTAATGAATAAACAAAACCATAGTTTAAATAAAAATATAAGCCTGTAAGTATTACGGCTAAAGAAAAACCAAAATACCAAAATCGATATTTAATAAAGTTAACCATTTTTTTTAAATTTTATAAATTCTCCATAAAATATTTTTAGTAACAAAAACGCCGGTAAATAAACCCAATAACACCCCCAAGGCTAAGGTTAGAGAGAATCCTCGTACCGAACCAAACCCTGGTAAGAAATCAAAGTTAAGGGGATTAAATAAAATAAAACAAACAAGCAGGGTGTTAAAATTAGCGCTTTTAATTGCCGAAAGCGCTCTAAAAAAACCACTTCTTACCGCTATACGCTCGTCTTTTAAAAGCAGTTTTTCCTCTTTTATTCGTTCATAGATTAGAATATTAGCATCAACCGCCATTCCAATTGAGAGCAAAAACCCGGCAATTCCTGAAATAGTTAATACTATCCCAAGCACTTTATACAAAGCTAAGCTAATAATGGCATAAACAAGTAAAGAGGCAATCGCCACTAATCCCTCTTTTTTGTAAATAATAATCATAAAAAAAGCAACACACAGCAAACCCAAAACTCCAGCAACAAGGCTTTGGCGAACGTTCTCTTCTCCAAGAGTGGCTTCAATGGTTTTTTGCTCAATTAATTTTATCGGCGCGGGAAGAGCACCGGCGTTGAGAGAGTTTATTAACATCTTTGCTTCCTCAACCTTAAAGTCACCAGAAATTACTGCCTGACCGTCTTTAATTGCCTGTTGAACTACCGGAGCCGTTAACAGTTCTTCGTCTAAAAAAATTGCCAGCGGTTTTTGGATATTGTTTTTTGTAATTTCAGCAAAGAGTTTGCCACCAACCTTGTTAAACTGCAGAGAAACCTGAGGCTTGCCTGTTTGTTGATCAAATACCAAACTAGCTTTTTTCAAGTACTGTCCGCCAAGCTCTGTTGGTTTAAAATAAGGAATCTGTGCCGACTGGGTTCCTTGTTTTACTGTTTTGGTATCGTATTCACGAAAATCAAGCTGGGCGGTTTTACCAATTTGTTTTATCGCCTCCTCGGGGTTTTGGTTGCCAGGAATATCAACCGATACCCGATAGTTTTTTCCCTCTTTAAGCAGATATATTTGCGGTTCTGACACTCCAAAAAAATTAATTCTTTTTTCAATAATATCACGTGAGGCATCAGCGGCTATAGACGAGTCAACCTCGCTAAAACCACTGGTATCAATTAAAAAAACCAAATGACTACCTCCTTTTAAATCAAGTCCGAGGCGATATTCATTGTTAATTCCTATTTTTTTTCCTAAGACGTTTGCCTCGAGTTTGTCCGGCTTAATTATCACTCTTTTTTTAAGGCCCGGAACCATTAAAGATAAGGGAGGTAGAGCAATCCAGAAACACAGAAATAAAAAAAGACTAAAAAACAAAACCTTATTTTTCATTTTAGTTTTTGTTCAGGTTTTCCTCCCGAAATACCTCAAGCTCAAGCCCGCCCTTTTTAGCAAAGCCCTCTATTGGATTTTGGTTGGAAAAATTAAAAATCTGATTTACCTGATCGGCAAAAACACTGTCGGGGCTTATTGTTTTGGGGTTAAGGCCCATGTTTTTTAAACCTTCTTTATTTTCATCCAAAAGGTTGTTTATTTTAAAAGCCTTCCAAACCCGCTCGACTAGGCTTGGATTAATAATCCCAAAAAGCTCTATATTCCCCGCCCTTTTCCTCAATAAAACATTATTAAGTCTTAATTCTTGCAACATTAGTTTTAAAGATGGGGGAGAGAGTAGTATTTGCTCTATCTGTTTTTTTAGCCCTGAGGTTTTTTGCATAAACCCTATTCTATAAAAAACTATTGTTATTGACAAAAGCAATAAAAAAACATATCCTTGTGGAAAGTTTGTCCACAATTTTTATCTTTTAAATAATATATGTTGCAGGAACAGCTACAAGACCATGAAGCGCTGTGGAAAAAAATATTAGATGATGTCCGCCTCGAGGTTTCAGAAAAATCATTTAATTCTTTTTTTCAAAAAACAAAACTTACCAACATTAACCAAAACACAGCTCAAATATACTGCCCTAATAGCGGAGTTGGTTTTGTTCTCCAGCAGAAATACCGCCAAATAATTATTGCCTCCTTGTCCAAATACCATCCCGGGCAAGTGTCTCAACTAAATATCGTTGCCAAGCCCACACCCCAAAGAACAGAGGCTGGCCCCCTTTTTGTTAAAAAAGAACCCACTAAAGAAGAGTTAATTGCCGCCTCTGGAATTTCTCCAGCTTTTCACTTTGATAATTTTGCCGTTTCGGTTTCCAACCAAATGGCCCAAGCCGCCGCCCTTACTGTCGCGAACAACCCAGGAACAGAATATAAT
>CAZEVA010000093.1:0-5609 GCA_964515585.1 uncultured Gammaproteobacteria bacterium
AAAGTAAAAAGCGCGTAATTAAAGATTAAATAAAAAAGCAATAAACGGCGGTTGTTTTTATCAATCTCTAGTCGTGGCCAAAAAACTAACGACAGCAAAATTAGAAGTGTAGGAATAGGCGAGAGTTGGTGCAAAAAAAACAACTTAAAGTAGTGAATCCAGTTAGCTAAGTTTAGTAGTCCGGAAGGGTCGGTTAAGGGTTCGCCTTGGCCGGCCAGGCCGGTTAAATACAGAGTAATGTTTTGCCAATTAAGAGTGTACCACCAGCCAACTAAACCAGCCCAAACTAAACTACCAATAAATAAAAAAACCAAAGGCTTTAAGCGCTGATGTTGGTAGCTGTAAAACAAAGCAAAAAGCACCATGGGCAAATAATAAAGCGGGCCATTGAGTTTGGTTAACGAGGCTAAAATTAAAGTTAATAGCCAAAGCCAGTGGCTAGGGGTTTTAGTGAGATAACGTGAATCTACAAAAAAGTAAAGTCCCCAGATAACCCAGGTTAAAAGCGGGATATCCAATAAAAAATTCCGGCTGGTGTCATAAATCACCGGCATTAAGGAAAATAACAAAGTAGCTAAAAATGCCCAGAATTGACGCTTGAGAATTTTTAGGCTTAGCAAATATAAACCGAACAAGCTTAAGCCAAAAAACAAAGAATTAACATAAGTAATTCGGCTAATACCCAAACCAGTGATTAAACTAGAGATTCCGGTTAAAAAGTATATTAGTGGTGGATAAGCATAAAAAGAACGAATTAGATCTGAAAAATTGCCCCAGAACTGATCGGTTAGGAAATGATTAATAAGGACTACAGATTTTAAATGAAACGCCTGATCCCAAAACGGTGGAGTCTTATCAAGCCATAACCAAACAAAGTTGATTATTAGGTGCAGGCAGATCAATATCCAAATCATACTTTTATTGTAGATGATTCTTTTGCTTTTTGACAACCCAGTTGCTATAATTTGCACTATATGGGGGGAGAAAAACTTTCTAGAAAAGAGTTTATTCAGGTCGGGTTAGCTGGTTTGCTTGGTTTAGCAACAACGAGATGTACTTATCCTTATCCTATTTCTTCAGAGTATGCCCCAATCCAAACTCCAGTTTCTGAAATTCCTACCCCTACAGTAGAAACAGTAGAAAAACTGGAGAGAGTTGCAAATAGCTTGTTGCTTCTTCCTGAATCTGTTTCTCAAAACAATCCGCAGGCTATTGATCAATATCTTAGTCAACTGGTAAGAAAGCCTGTTGTTGACTTGGAGTTGTCGATTGATTATCTCAATAATCCAGGAATGCTACCGGATAACGATGAAGAACCAAGTCTTCTCACCGGGCAAAAAGAGCCAGGTCAATCCCAGGCAGAGTTGGCGTTACAGCCTTTGGCGCCAGAAGTAAGGTTAATTAGCGGTGGCCAGTTTGTGTTGCCCTTAAGCGACCAGGTGGCTAGACAATTACCCGAAACTCAAACAGTACGTGAATCTAACTCACAAGGTGGAATTAATACTCATTTGGTTTATCAAAAAGTAGCTTTATATGATGGCCGGCCGGGCGTTTTGATTCCTGGCGGTAAAGATCCGGATCAAAATGTTCATACTGCCGAAGGCAATTATAACCGCGGCAATATTTTATTAGTATTGCCAGCTACTGAACAAGGCCAAACCTCTTTGTTTGCTCAGGTAGATACCGGTGCTAATTGGCAGGCACAATACCGGCCTAACGGCATGCTTCAAGAACAGGGCGGCTTAACTCCAGAACTAATTTCTTATATGCTTTATAATCCCGACGCCCAACGATCAGAGGGGCATGGCTTAGGCGCTCTGGAATCAATGTATCGTGGCTCAAATTGTCAGGGTCAAGGTTGCCGCACTACAAACGATCAAGGAGTGGCTTTGGCAGAGATGGCAGGAATTGGTATATATGTTGTACAAATTAATCCAAAAGGACATTCGGTAAATCTACTTTCTTCAACAGTTATTCCAGATAGCGAACTTTCCTCAATATTTCTAAAGTAATAACTTCTTCTATTGTTTTATATAATCATTGTTATGTGGAAGTTTTTTAAGAAATGGTTTTTTTTGCTTGTTTTGATGAGTTTGTGCTTAGTTTTAATTTGGCAAAACTATAATCCCAAAACTTTCCTTACTGGGTGGGACACACTTCATCCGGAATTTAATTTTCCGGAAAATTTCAAACGTTTATTTTTTGGAGTTTGGCGGGCAGAGCAAGGGTTAGGGGCGGTAGCGGGGCATTCGCATATGGCCGATTTACCGCGAGTATTTCTTTTATGGATCTGGAGTTTTTTCTTACCGGTAGCAATGCTTCGTTATGCTTATTTATTTTTTTGTTTATTTTTAGGGCCTTTGGGAGTTTATTGGCTATTACAATATTTGTTTAAAAAAAATCGTTTTCTTAATCTAACTGCTTTTTTAGGAGCGCTTGTTTATCTTTTAAATTTGTCTACCTTGCAGCAGTTTTTTGTGGCTTTTGAAATGTTTGTTACCCAATGGGCCTATTTGCCTTGGTTAATACTTTTTAGTGTTAAGTTTTTAAAAGAAAAAACTAAAAGTAGTTTACTCTTGTATGCTATTTTTACTTTGTTGGCAACGCCCCAGGCTTATGCCGCTCATTTATGGTATCCGTTTTTTGGCTTTTATTGTTTATTTTTGTTGTTTAGGGTTTTGGTTGACAAAAAAGTTTTTAAGCAGGTAGCTTATCTGTTTATTATTACAGTTCTTATTAATTCCTTTTGGTTATTACCTAATTTATTTTTTATTTTTAACTCTGGCAATGTGGCCCGGGAGAATCTGCATAATCAGCTTTATTCTCAGGAATTTCTAGCCAAAAATCGTGCGACCGGTACTTTAGCCGAAGTAGCCTTAATTAAGGGGTTTTATTTCAATTGGCAGGTTTATAACTTCAACAAACAAACTACCACAAACTTAATGCAGGTTTGGAATGAGCATTTAAAAAATACCGACGTGTTGTTTATTGGTTACAGTTTGTTTGCGTTATCTTTATTAGGATTATCGCTAAGTTTTACCAAAAAACGTCGTAAACTTTTAGTGTTTATCCCCTTTTTTATTTTTAGCTTTATACTTTTAGCTAACCGCACTTGGCCGTTTAATTTATTTTTTGATCTCTTACTCCGTTTGCCGTTATTTGAAGAAGCACTGCGTTTTAGTTTTACCAAACTCTCGATTTTGGCCTTATTTGGTATGGTGATCTATATTTCCGTGGCCATAAACTGGTTATTGACTAAACTTAATAATAAGAGCCGTATTTTTTTTAGTTTGGCTTTATTTATCTCTCTGATTATTTATGTTTTTCCGAGCTTTCGGGGTAATATGATCAGTAAAGCCATTAGGCAAAAGATTCCTCAAGAATACTTTGACTTTTGGCAATATCTGCAAAAACAGCCTGACGGCAGAGTACTAACTCTGCCACTAAATAATTCTTCCGGGTGGGTTTATTATGATTGGCAATACCAAGGCTCGGGTTTAATTTGGTTTGGGATGCCGCAAATGGTAATGGATAGAGACTTTGACCGTTGGAGCCATTATAATGAACAGGCGTATCGAGAGTTTTTTAATGCCCTCTATACTCAAAACTATCCCTTTTTTGAAAGCGCCTTGCGAAAATATCGGATAAGTTATATTTTAAGAGACTTAAATCAAATTCCTCCAGGAGGGAAAAATGAAGACCAAATCACCCTACGTCGTGAAACCAACACTTTTTTTCGACAGCTTCAGCTTGCGGGCAAAGTTAAACATGTTTCTCAATTTGGAAAGAATTTATTGTTATATGAATTGAATAATAATTATGGGCTTGTTGAGGTTGGTAGTATCAACAAACAAATTGAGCCCAGTTACAAGTGGCAGATATTTGATTGGCAGTATGAGAATGCCGATTATATTACTACCCAAACTGAAAGTATTAATTATTTTCCTTTTCGCAATATTTTTCAAAAACAACACAAAATAAAAGCAGATTTTGTTTTAGAAAATATAAATCTATCCGCTTCTAAAAACACTCGTATTATATCTGCTAGGGAGATGAAGAATGCAAATCCAAACGAAACTGACCTTGTTTTCAAAAATAATAAGCTTACTTTCCAAAGTCAAGGGGGGGTCAAAGGATTGGCGATCGACACACTCGCTCTTCAACCGGCTCAAAGTTATTTAATCGCAGTTAAATCTCAATACTTTTCTGGTTTTCCGCTTCGGTTGTGTTTTTACAATTATTACACTCAAACTTGTCAAATTAATGATCAGTTAAGCAAAAATCAAAGTTGGGCTTGGGACTATTTCTTAGTTGCGGGTAATTTACAAAATTCTCAGTATCAGCTCCAGCTTAATGCACTGGCGTATTCTGGAATCAGTACTAAAACACAGGTAGAACAGATTATTATTAAACCAATTTCTCTTAATAACCTAGCCTTTTTTACTAACAATTCCCAAAATTATGCCCCTGGATATTTAAAGCCAGTAGACAATTTGCAGACAAGCTGTGGCAAACAACACTACCGATTTGTTATTAATTCAGAAGACAAAACCATCCTTCTCTCCCAAGCCTTTGATCCTGGCTGGCGCGCGTATTTTAACGGCCGTGAACTTAAAGAGCACGTGCTGGTGAACAATTGGGCGAACGGGTGGGTAGTGCCGGAGGGCGAGTGCGGTAGTGGGGAGTGCCAGGTGAAAATTATCTTCTGGCCGCAGTACCTGCAATTTATCGGCTTTGGTTTGCTATTAACATCTCTCCCGCTAATCTCGTTCCATTTCGGGGATGGAACAGAGCATAAGAACAGGCCGGTTGACAAATAATACCTTATTCCAAATCTAGCCTATAACACAATTCACTTGACATCTATTTTCATTTTTTGTTAATCTGTTTTTTATTCTTCATTTAAAGATGCAATGTCTTGGGATGAACTAAAACAACGGCTAGGCTGTTGTTTATCCTGCCGTCGCAAATATTTGCACCTTACTCAAGAGGTTTTAGCTTTAGAGGCTTATGTGGATAGAGCCCATTTGCGAGACATCGAAAACGGTAGGGTGAATGTCAGTTTACGAATATTAGGAAAAATTGCCCGGGCTCTGCACATTCATTATTATCATCTTTTTTTCCTTATTGAAAACGACAGTGATTTTTCCGAACACTCACTTTTTCGGGAGAGTTCGTTTGAGGCGAATAGTTCTTATCGCTCGGCGTGGATATTCCCAGAAAAAGGAGCCGGGATTGCCGAAAATGCGGCGGCTGGAGCTTTTAACAACTAATTCCTTGTCATAAACCACTCGTCCGCCGACTTTCCAAACCCAGAGAGCCAAATCCATATCCTCGTGCACGAGTTTGTTATCCATAATTAAATACGGCCGCACTTTTTGCCACATTTCTTTGGTGATAGCCATGTTGAGGCCAAAAAGAGTTCCTTGGCCGCTTTGGGTTAATCTAAAAATATCCAGTATCAAATTAGTCCCCAGTTTTCCCAAAGCCGTGGGAAAGTCTACGGTTCCGGCCACGGCGTCTGTTTCATTATTTAGAAAATTTGTTTTTAGCTGCTTTGTCCAGTTTCTTGGCAAGGTTACGTCAGCGTCTACGCGAGCAATAATTTC
>CAZEVA010000094.1:0-8112 GCA_964515585.1 uncultured Gammaproteobacteria bacterium
ACTTGTTATTTTTAACAATTACTCCACAAACAACTGGTATAATTTCTTTAATCATTGTTTTAAGTAAGAAATTTTCTTTGCTGCCCAGCAGGGATTCGAACCCCGAACTTCGCGTCCAGAGCGCGACGATTTACCATTAATCTACCGGGCAAGTATCTCTTATTTTATCACAGGCAATTGGGAATTTTTTTTTGTATCATTCCAATATGAGAGTATTTAATTATCTTTATCAACCCAAAATTGGAGGACGGCTAGGAATGATAACTACTGTTTTTTTTGGATTGGCAATAGTTATTTTGGGCTTAATTACCCCAAACTATAATCATTTTGAAAACACTATTAGCTATATGATTTTAGGCAAATATCGGCCGGTGGTATCTTTTTTACTACTTTGTTTTGCCCTAATAACTGTTTATCTGGGACTTTCACTTAAAAAAACTCTCAAAGCTGATTCTGGGAGTAAAATTCAACGCATATTTTTATTTTTTGCTTTTTCGATTGTCGCCTTGGTGCTTGTGCCAACCGACCCTAAACTAAATTATCAAACTCATGCTTTACCAACAGCATCATTGTCCGGGAAAGCTCATTTCTTAATTGCGGTATCAGCCCTTATAACTTCCCCATGGTTAGTAATTTCAATTATCAGATCTTTGCGGGAGGATCCATATTGGCACGATTATTGTTGGTTTACAGCCTTTGTTTTTCTTTTGGACATGATTATTTTGTCTTTTTGGTTTGTGGCTTTCTTTTTTGGTATTGGTTTTTACTGGAAAGGCTTGTGGCAAAAAACAATGCTTTTTGTCGTTTTGATTTGGTATTTTTTTATGTTCAAGAAATTATCTTGTCTGAAAAAATGGTGAGTCCTGAGAGGCTTGCCAGAATTCAAAAAATTAAGGCTAGCAGGCAGCAGAATTTGGCGGTTGTTTTAGAAGATATTTATGATCCGCATAACGCGGCAGCTATTTTTCGGACTTGTGATGCTTATGCTGTAGGCAGTGTTCATTTGATTTTTGACAAACAAGAGCCATTTAATCCTAAAAAAGTTGGTAAAAGTAGTTCGGCGACAGCTAATAAATGGCTGGATTTTAAGATTCATAAAAAAACTAGTGACTGTTTACAAAAATTAAAACAAAATGGCTACAAAATTATTGCTACAGTTTTAAACAAAGAAGCCAAAGATGTGTATCAATTTTCCTGGCCGAAGAAAATTGCTCTTTTAGTTGGCAACGAACATTCTGGTTTGTCTAAGACAGCGATAGAGCTTAGTGACTATCAGGTGTATATTCCGATGCAAGGTATGGTACAAAGTTTGAACGTATCCGTAGCAACCGCAGTTTTCCTTTCGGAAATCAAGCATACTTTAAGTTAGGTGTACAAACTTATTTACAAACCCAATCAGAAGGAGTTCCTACAGAAAGACAGACATTTTGACATGCATACCAAGAACAGTTCTCTGATTCGGGAGCACTATTACATTGCTCCGTAGTTCGATATTGAGCACATTTATCAACGTAATCAAACCCTTTGCAAGGTATTTGACAAAAATTTGTTAATTTTTTTATCCAGGCGTTTTTAGTGATTGGGGTTAATAGAACAGCCTCTCTATCAGTTTTTTCACCATAACAACGATACGAAGCACTGTTGAATTTTAAATCTTCTGTATGAGGAAGGCTACCGGCATCTGTTTTGATTTCTGAAATTATAGCCGACTGATTTGAAAAGAAATTATAAGAATTTAACTTACACACCTTTTTTTTAGAGTTTGTTTTTGGATTTGTTTTTATAGAGCTAGCGTGACTGTTACTTTTGGTGGTTTTATCTAATGCTTGGGGGGAAAATTTATTATAGTAGCCGCTAATTAAAATAAGATATGGGAGGGAGATAAGAATAAAAATCATTAACTGAACAGCAAAAGTAAAAAGAACCAGTTTTTTTACTGATTGCAAGTTATTCTCCAGGCTTTGAATTTTATCTTGATCTGGTGGCTCCATTTTTTAACAGTTTATTAAATAAAACAGTACTGAGCAAGTAAATAAATAAGTAAGCGAGATTAATTATTAATGAGGGTATTTATTAACCAAAGTATCCAGCTTGTTCCAACGTTTTTTTTTGATGACAAAGGGAACGTCGTCTTTAAATATTTTACTAGCGGCGGTAAATGGCCGGCTTGAATACATGGCGATGTAAGCTTTTTGAAAGTTTACTTTCTGACAAAGTTTTTCGGTGTTTTTGTATTCTTTGTCGGTTTCTCCACAGAAACCAACAATGATATCAGTAGTAAACTGAATTTCGGGAATGGCTTTTTTGATTTTGTTAACTAAAGCCAAATATTCTGTAGCCGTGTACCAACGATTCATTCGTTTTAATACTTTGTCGTCACCCGATTGCACCGGCAAATGTAAAGTGCGAGTTATATTTGGATGTTTAGCAATGGTACTAACTAACTCGTTGGAGAAGTCCCAAGGGTTGCTGGAGATAAAGTCTACCTTCTTAAAACCAAGCTTGGCTACTGCCTCCAGCAGATGAGGAAACAGAGTTGGTAGTCTTAACCGGCCCAAGTGCCTAACATACACCGGTTCCAAATCGGGATTGGAATTGCCTTTCTTGATAAGGTCGGCGCCGTATGAATTAACATTTTGCCCAAGAAGTATAATTTCAGAGTAGCCTTTTTTTAATAATTTTTGGCACTCTGTTAGAATTTCTTGAAAGGGGCGGCTTATCTCTTTACCTCGGGCAAAAGGGACAACGCAGTAGGTGCAATAGTTGTTACAGCCGTTGCTAATAGGAACAAGGGCAATATCTTTATTTTGCCGTATTGGCTCATGATGAAAACCAACTTCTTGAATTGGTATAAACTCGTCAACTTCAGGCATAATTATCTTTAGCCGTTTAAGAAATTTGCCGGATTTGTCGCGATAAGCCATACCTACCATGCAACCGGTAACAATAATTTTAAGCTGGGGTTTTGTTTTTTTTATTTTTGCCAAATTATTTACTAGGCCGTAAACTCGATTCTCTGCAGATTTACGAATCATGCAGGTGTTGATAACAACAACATCGGCGTTTTGATAAGAATGAGCCTTGTGATAATTTCGAGCGGCAAAATCGGCGGCAATTCTTTCAGAATCGGCGGTATTTTGTTGGCAACCAAATGTTTTAATAAAATATTTCATTGCCAAGATTTTATCATATAGGTTTTCTCAAGCTGGTAACCCAGTTTCTGGTAGTATTCTCTGGCGCCAATGCCGCTTATAATACTTAATTTTTTGATTCTATGTTTTTGCACTATCTGCTCTGCCTTGTTTAACAATCGCTGACCCAAACCAGTGTGCTGAGTTTTGCGGCCCTGACGTTCTCCTAAGGGAGACACTTCTCCATAAACATGAAGTTCGCGAATGACAGCATGTTTTCCAAAAATTCGCAGCCTTAGCAAGGCATAAAGTCGGTTTTGAGAATCAATATATTGTAGAAAGTATTCTTGCCCGTCGCTGGCTTTATAAGTAATAATATTCAACTTAAGTTCATTGGCTTTTTTGGCCGACTTGATCTCACGACAGCGAATACAGGGACAATTAATATTTTGTTTTCTAAGTTCGGCTTCTATCTTTTGCCGTAGGTTGGAGGGAAAAGTATCAACAACAATGTCATTAACTGTTAAATCACGAACGAGGCGTTGAATGCGAACCCAAGGAGGAACAATACTTTTTTTAAAGTTTAAAATAAGTTTAGTTAAAGTTTTTTCATCTTGAGGTTGGTATTTGCCTTGCCGATACCATTTCTCTAACGGCGAATGCTTTACGACGCTAGTTGGGTAAAACTTGATATTGTCTGGCATGTAGTTGGGATTAGAAAAAATTTCTTTTAGCATCTTAATGTCTTTTTGGTAGGAACTTCCCGGTAAGCCGGGCATTAGGTGATAAGTAATTTTAAAGCCGGTATTTTTTAATAATTTAGTTGCCCTAACAATCTCTTTAAGACCATGGCCGCGATTGACCAATCTTAAGATTTTTTCATCTGGGGCCTGAACTCCAATTTCTATACGAGTTACTCCAAGATTGCGGAGGAAAAGAATTTCTTTCTTATTGATAAAATCCGGTCGGGTTTCTACTGTCAGGCCAATAACTCGTTGTGGTGCGATTTCGTTTATGTTTTGACTTTCTTTGAGGTCACTACTTGTAGCTATTTTGGTTTTACCTTTTCTTATTTGTTCTGCTACATTTGTATTGGCTCCGTCGAAACAGCGCTGTATAAACCATTTACGATATTTTTGGTCGTAGAAAGAAAAAGTGCCGCCTTGAACAATTAGCTCGATTTTGTCTAACGGATGGCCTGATAGATAAAGCATTTGCAAACGGCTTTGTACTTGTTTGAAAGGATCAAAATTATTTCGAATTGCTCGCTTAACAGCTGGCTCATCGGAGAAATAACTTTTGGGCATATTTGGTTCATTACTACAATATAAACAATTAAACGGACAACCAACTCCGGCAGTAAAAACAGAAACCGGCACAATTCCGCTCCAAGAGCGGACACGGGTTTTAACTAATAATTTATCCATTTGTTCAAAAAATTTTGGTTTAAACTCGCTTTTGTGGCGCTCTAAAACAAATCGTAGCTGCCATTTGGGAATAGACATGCTATTTTTTAAGCTTATTTTTGGGAGTTGACTTTCCCATTGTTGTAGAAGAGCTAATAATTCTAGCTCTTTGCTTTTGGGGAAGTTGGGCGGATAAAACATAAGTGTATTGTATAAAATATGAATATGGAAAAGATTTGGGTTGATAAATATCAAAAAATTTTAGAAAGGCTTTTTAAAAATTATCAAAATGAAATTAAAGAGCAAAAGATTGGGGTTTTAGTTTCTGGTGGTATTGATTCAAGTATTGTTGCTGATTTTGTGGTTCGCAGTTTTTCTCAGACAAAATTGATTTCTTTACAATCAGAAAAAAGTATTGATGACGACTTTGTCATTATTTTGGCAAAACACCTAAAAAAAGACCCGCTGTTGGTGCGGGTAACTCGAGAGAATTTGTTAGAAATTCAGCCGGAAATAAAAAAATTACTTACTTGGGCCGCAGTAGAAATTAACCCAGTACAAATTGCCCTAGGTTCTGTTTATTATTGGTTGTTTAAAGAGGCAAATAGTCAAGGAATTAAAACCATTTTTACTGGCCAAGGTCCCGATATTTTATTGGGCGGTTATAACAAATATCAACAATTGTCTGGTATAAATTTAAAGCAAGCAATCTTGGAGGATTTGCCGCTATTACAGATTGATCTGGCACGTGATACAGCTATGGCCAAAGTTTGGGACATTAAGATAATTAACCCTTATTTAGACAAATCGGTAATTGATTTTTGTTTATCAGTGCCTACAGAACTGATTATTAAAAATGATCAGGAAAAATATTTATCCAGAATTTTGGGGAAAAGCCTAAGGCTACCAAAAATAATCATAAAACGGCCAAAAAAAGCCATGCAGTATTCAACCGGAGTATCAAAAATAATCAAATAAAGTCTTTTTTGTAGCAAAATACAGGGAATGGGGTTTGGTCATTAGTACGGCTTGGCTAAATTCCTTACGGAACTTACACCGGCCGCCTATCTCGCCCAAAGGGCGATCGACTTTTAGTCGAACCTCGTGGTCTTCGAGGGACCTACGGATTCCTAATCTTGGAGTATGCTTCGCACTTAAGATGCTTTCAGTGCTTATCAAATAGCAATCTAGCTACCCAGCGGTGCCCCGGATCAGGGACAACTGGTACACCAGGGATTGCTCCTTCTCGGTCCTCTCGTACTAGAGAAGGGCCTCCTCAAGAATCCAAACGCTTGTACCGGATAGAGACCGAACTGTCTCACGACGTTCTGAACCCAGCTCGCGTACCGCTTTAATGGGCGAACAGCCCAACCCTTGGAACCTTCTACAGCTCCAGGATGCGATGAGCCGACATCGAGGTGCCGAACCGCGCCGTCGCTATGGACGCTTAGGCGCGACTAGCCTGTTATCCCCAGAGTAGCTTTTATCCGTTAAGCCCGTTCCGCTTACCACGGCGGAATCGAGGATCACTAAGACCGACTTTCGTCTCTGCTCGGCTTGTTTGCCTTGCAGTCAAGCACCCTTTTACCTTTACATATTCATTCCGATTTCTTTACGGAATAAGGGTACCTTTGTACGCCTCCGTTACTATTTTGGAGGTTGCCGCCCCAGCAAAACTGCCCACCAAATACTGTTTCCCAAATGAATGGGGTTAGAGTCAAGCTTTCTGAAGAGAGGTGTTCCATTGGCCCCCGACGTAAAGTCGGGGTCCCTCCTACGCTCGACAGTCAGAAATCTCTTCTCAATATTAAGCTACAGTAAAGCTTCTGGGGTCTTTTTGTCCTGGTACAAGTAGGCCGCATCTTCACAGCCATTTCAATTTCGCCGGTTAGCAGTTCAAGACAGTTGTCAACTCGTTGGTCCGTTCATGCGGGCCGGAACTTACCCGGCAAGGGATTACGCTACCTTAGAACTCTCAGAGTTAGAGCTGACGTTTACCGGAGCTTATACCAGGAGCTTTCTCCACAAAAAGCGGAGGTCACTCCCAGTAGTTAACTTACCGGCACTGGTCAGGTTTCAGTCCCTATACTTCCCCTTTGAGGGTTTGCAGAGACCTGTGTTTTTGTTAAACAGTCGGTTGACATACATTCGCTGCGTCCCGACGACTCTTGCGAGTGTCGGGAAAGGCATCTCCAATAAGTTACGCCTAGCTTTTTTGCCGAGTTCCTTGAACTACTGTAGACCGCACGCCTTACCAGTCTGCTGGTAGTCTACCTGTGTCGGATTGCGGTACGGATTTTACAGGCGACTCTCTAAACCTTTTCTAGGAACTTTTCCTTTTAACTTTCCCCCCACCAAAGTGGAAGAATTGATTCAGTTTCAACCTATTGGCCAAAACCGTTTACATCACATGATCAAATGGTGATGCTTAAAAGTTACAAATCCGTCAGTTTAGAGACAAAACCTGCAAAAGGACTGAAATATTAATCAGTTGTACATCGAGCTACCCTCGCCATAAGCGAGGTTTGCCTTAGATCCGCCTAACCCTACGTCGACGAACGTTGCGTAGGAAACCTTAGACTTTCGGCGTCCAGAATTCTCATCGGGATTGTTACGCTACTCATGCTAGCATTCTCACTTCTGCTTACTCCAACCAGCCTTACGGCTGATCTTCACTGTTGGCAGAACGCTCCTCTACCACTCTGCACCAAGGGTGCAAAATTTTCGCTTTCGGTAAAATTCTTAGACTCGATTATTTTCGGCGCAAAAATCCTTCTTCGGTGAGCTGTTACGCTTTCTTTAAAGGATGGCTGCTTCTAAGCCAACCTCCCGACTGTCTGTGGATTTTTACTTCCTTTACCACTAAGAAAATATTTAAAGACCTTAAACGGAAATCTGGGGTGTTTCCCTTTCGCCCAGACTAGCTTATCCTAGCCGGACTCACTGCTAAATCGTACGCCTTGTAATTCGGAGTTTGGTTGAATATGAGAGTAAAACCCCCAAATTCATTCAGTCGCTCTACCTGCAAGGTTTAAGATTTAACGCTGTGCCAAAACACATTTCGAGGAGAACCAGCTATCTCCAGGTTCGATTGGCATATTACCTCTAATCACAGATCATCCCAAGCCTTTTCACCGGCAACGGGTTCGGGCCTTCCCTCAAAATTAATCAAGGTTCACCCTGTCCATGACTAGCTCACCTGGTTTCGGGTCTTCCAACTGCCACAAAGGCCTTTTAAAACCCTCTCTCGTCAAAGACGAAAGAATCGCTTTCGCTTTGCCTCCTCCCACTTATGGGATTAAGCTAACGCGACAGTTGAAAACTCACTAGCTCATTCTTCAATAGGCACGCCATCATCCCGACTATAACGTCGGGACTCTGACTGCTTGTCAGCAAACGGTTTCAGGTACTCTTTCACTCCCCTTCCGGGGGACTTTTCACCTTTCCCTTACGGTACTAGTTCGCTATCGGTTACCAGAAGTATTTAGCCTTGGCCGGTGGCCCGGCCGTCTTCCCACAAAGTTACCGTGCTTCGTGGTACTTTGGAACTTCCGCCTATTCCTTTTTCATTTCTC
>CAZEVA010000095.1:0-2720 GCA_964515585.1 uncultured Gammaproteobacteria bacterium
TCTTGCTCAATCTCTCTCCTTATAAAAAATGACGGACTGCAACATATTCTTAAATACATCACAATCCGCCACAACCAACCACTAAGCCACAACCAACAGCCACTTTAACACCAACAAAAGCGCCCACAGCCACCCCCACTCTACCACCAAAAACTAGCCGCTGTAATGAAGCTTGCGGTAGCAACGGCTATTCTTGTGTTTTAGGGCTACAATGCGTTTCTACCGACGTTCCCGGGCAATCAGCCTGCCGAAACCCAAACTGCCCGGATAAAGAAAACTGCAGCTGCTTATAAAAACTAAGTGTGCGCGATAGAATATAACAATGCAGTATTGGTTATTTTTTGTACTTCTTTTGTCTCGTGTTTTATTTTTAGCTTCTTATCCGCACTTTTTTGATTCACCAGAATATGTCAGCTTAGCCCAGCTGAATAATTTTTCTCTTTCTTTACAAACCTCTCATGACCCAGTTCACCCGGTTTATCTTTGGCTTATTCAATTTGCTCAAAAACCCTGGCATCTAAGCCTAATTTCGGCAGTTTTTGGAGTTTTCGGCATTTTCATCTTTTACTCATTAGCAAAGCTTTTGTTCAACAAAAAAACAGCTCTTTCAGTTTTGCCATTTTTAATTTTCTTTCCCCATTTATGGCTTATCCAAACAAATATTTTGCACGAATCGGTTGAGCACTTCTTTTTTTTAGCCGCTCTTTATTTTTATGCTTTACATTTAAAACAAAATAGGCTGTATTTTCTAATTCTGTCCGCTGTTTGTTTATATTTAAGCCTGCTAAACTTTGTAGGTATACTAGCTTATGTTCCAATATTTTTTGGCCTAGTATTCTTTTTGACTCCAAAAACTAATATCATCAGGCAAAGTTACAAAACAATTATTTTTATTGCCCTTTGCTTTTTCTTAGCTATCTTTTCTTATCATCTACTAAAAGCTAGCTATAGCCTTGCTAACACTTTTTTTCAAAATCTAACAATAACCGATTTTGTTCGAACTTTACGAAACGCTATCTACATATTATCTTTTGGCTATACTCCTCTAGGGCTATTAGCTATTACCATCAGTTTTTGGCGGCTCTTACAAAAAAAACAGCAACAATACTTTTTTTTCTATTTAACTTTTGTTTTCTCTTTCTTGCTAACCGCCAAATTCTGGTATGGAGGGTTATATGGACGTTACAGCAGTTTGTTTGCCTACGGTTTGGCTCTTTTATTGGCTACTCAGCTCAGGCGCATTGAATACTGGCTAACCCTATTTAGTGTTTTTGTTATCTTTTCTGCAACAGGTATCCTTTATCAGCAAACTCCAATTGCCAAAATTCAAGCAGAGCTTATTGCACAATTACCAAAAAAAAAGAAACAAATATTAGTTATTTCCGATTATCAACGTCCCCAATTAGAATATGAAAAAGCGTTGACTTTTAAAACTTTGGTAATTACTGACAGCGATTATCTAAACAAACAGGTAATAATTAAACTCAAACAAGCTAAAAAAAATAATTACTCGGTTTATTTCACCAAACAGGCGTTAACTTTTCCTTATTATCAATACGATGGCCAAGCTTTGCATATTTTAAGCAAGAGCTCCTCAAGAAAAACAAAACTTTATAACTTTTTACAAAAAAGAAAACTTGTTGTTATCAAAAAAACGCCAAACAATAAATACTTAGATATCTACAAACTTAAATAGAACCGTAGTATAATAAGCCTTTGTTTTATGAAAACCTTAATCTTTTCCGATACTCACTTAACCAATCGCTTTGAGCCAGAAAAATATGTTTTTCTAAAAAAAATTATCAGCTCCACCGACAAAGTTATTATCAACGGTGATTTTTGGGACGGCCTATCAATCACTTTCCAGGATTTTATAGAGTCAAAGTGGCGACAACTATTTCCTCTTTTAAAGCAAAAACAAACGGTTTATATTTATGGAAATCATGATCTGCCCGAAATGTGTGACTGGCGAGTTAATTTATTTTCTGTAAAACAAGCTAACGAATACTATGCCTATACTAACCCCAAAAAATTAATCATTCGTCATGGTCATCAATACACTTCCAGTATCCAAAAGGTGTTCAAAAACCAGAAAACAATCAAAATCCTTAATAACCTACACGAGGAGCTAGAGTACAGAATTATTAAAACTTTTGGGCGCAGTTTTTTTCGTTATGGCCTCTATCGTTCATTTACTAATTCCATGCATCGATATGCCAGGCGAAATATGAAAGACGGAGAAGTACTTGTTTGCGGCCATTCACACAACGCTGTGTTTAAACCAGAAAAAAAATATATTAATTCAGGCTTAATTCGCCATGGCCTGGCTCAGTATTTGCTTATCGAAAACAAAAAAATCCGGCTAGTTGAAGAAAAGTATTGACAAATCTTAGGTATTCAAATATACTTGTAATACTTTATATTACAAATTATTACAAAAACAATGAGGTCCGTAATTAATATTTCACTACCACAACAATTAAGCTGGGCTGTAGATAAAGAGATAAAAAAGGGGGCTTATGCCACCAGAAGCGAGTTTTTTCGTTATTTACTCCGTCTTTGGTTCGAAGGAAAAATGCTAAAAGAACTAGAAAGTAGTAGAGAAGAACTTCAAGATAACAAGGGCAAATTACTCAAATCACTAAAAGATTTGCGATAATAATTATGTGAGAATCTATTACTCTTCAAAATTCGCCAAAGAATATAAGCGCTTACCCAAA
>CAZEVA010000096.1:0-4006 GCA_964515585.1 uncultured Gammaproteobacteria bacterium
CAAGAATTATTTTTTGTTGGGGCCGACCATCTATCAGCTAATGCTCACATTTTACGCAACCAAACCAACGAAACCGCCAAACTTTATGCCAACTACAATCTTATTCCGGAGTTAAACCATCATCTTATGGAAGGCCTAAAACATCCGGATAGTCGTAATAAAGTTTTCGTATTTTTAGAGTCAGGCCTTTATCAAAAACGCAATCAACAACGTTTTCAGTTAACTAAAGAAGTTATTAAAAAGAATGGTTATCAGGTGATGGAATTTGTCCCCAAAAGCACTTCAAAACTATCACAGTTTGTTGAAGCCTTAATTTGGGGCGGTTACCTAACTTATGAATTGGGTAATAATTATGGTGAGGACCCCAACAAAATTCCCTGGGTTGATTATTTTAAAAACAACTTGCCCAAAATTTAAAAAATTGATATCTTAACAAAGATGAAACGTTTGAAGGTTGGCTTGAACGGGTTCGGCCGAATTGGCCGTGCTTTTACTAGGATTGCCTTAAACAGGAATGAGTTCGATATTAAGCTGATAAATACTCGTCGCACTGAGCCAGAGATGCTGGCCTATCTTCTTAAACACGATTCTGTTTATAGAACCTTTTCTCAAGAAGTTTGTGCTGAAGGCAGTAATTTACTAATCAATGGTTCGCCTATTGCAACTTCGATGGAGGCAAATCCAGAGGCGATTGATTGGGAAAAACATGGGGTTGAGGTTGTTGTTGACGCTACCGGCGCTTTTACTCAAAGAGAAGATCTCTCTAAACATTTTGGCGCTACAGTTAAAAGAGTAATTTTAACCGCTCCTTCAAAAGACGAAAGCATCCCTCACCTTGTTTTGGGGGTTAACGACGAAGCAATTAACTGGGAAAAAGAAATGATTATTTCTAACGCTTCCTGCACTACTAACTGTGCCTCACCTATGCTTAAAGTACTTGTTAAGAATTTTGGAATTGCCTCAGGCATGCTTACTACCATTCATGCTATGACCATGACTCAAAGTATGCTCGACGACGCCAACAAAAAACCAGACAGATCTCGCTCAGCTATTGCCAATATTGTTCCTTCAACTTCTGGCGCCGCAAAGGCTATAGTTAAAACACTGCCTGAATTAGAAGGCAAGCTGGCAGTGGGTGCGGTTCGCGTGCCGGTGCCAACCGGCTCCTTAACTGACTTAACCATAAATCTTGAAACAACTGCAACTGCCGAGGAGGTAAATATGGCCTTCAAACAGGCCGCTAGTACTAATTTAAAAGGGATTCTTGCTTATGAGAATGAGATTCTGGTGTCTTCTGACTTTATTGGTTCGCCCTATTCCTGTATTTTCGACGCTAACTACACCAAAGTTATTAATAACACTTTGCTAAAGGTAATGGGTTGGTACGACAATGAATGGGGTTATTCAACCAGGCTTGTTGATTTAATTGCCAGGCTTAACTCAAGATAACTAATGATCAAATTTATTGATAAGGCTAAAATTTCTAAAAAGAGAGTTCTTTTGAGAGTTGACTTTAATGTTTCTCTTTCAGGCGACAATTTACGTATTGCTGACGACGCTAGAATCAAACAGTCTTTGCCAACTATTGAGTTTTTACTAAAGAATCAAAATCGACTAATACTAATTTCTCATCTTGGTAGGCCCCAAAAAAAAGAGCCAAAATTCTCTCTTAAGCCGGTAGCTAAAAGATTACAACAGTTGTTGCCAAAGTATAAAGTTCAGTTATTGGCTGATTTTAGTGATACTTTTGATCAGCGTCTTTTGCAAAAACAAACTTCAAAAGAAGTTATAGTCTTGGAAAACATCCGTTTTTATCCCGAAGAGAAAAAAGCCAGCACTCGTTTTGCCAAAGAGCTTAGTACTTTAGGTGAAGTTTATGTTAACGATGCTTTTGGAGTTTCTCATCGGGCTAGCGCTTCGATTGTGATGTTGCCGAAATATTTGCCCAGTTATGCCGGACTTTTGCTTAAAAAAGAGATTTTAATGTTTCAGAAGTTTATTAAACAACCGAAAAAACCG
Organism: uncultured Gammaproteobacteria bacterium; assembly: GCA_964515585.1. Lineage (GTDB taxonomy): Bacteria > Patescibacteriota > Microgenomatia > UBA1406 > UBA1406 > UBA1406. The sequence continues at coordinate 2,020 of CAZEVA010000096.1, forward strand.
GTAGTAGCTATAGTTGGCGGTGCCAAAGTAGGCACCAAAATTCATGTTTTAAACAGGCTTTGTCGTTTAGCCGACTATTTGTTAATTGGCGGCGGGCTGGCTAACACTATTTTAGCCGCTCAAGGGTATGAGTTGGGGAAGAGCCACTATGAATATGAAGATTTGGAAAAGGCAAGGCAACTTCTTTATCAGGCTAGTCTTAAAAAAACAAAAATAATATTACCAGTAGACGCTGTTATTGGTCTTTACGACGAAGCAGACAAAACTTGTGAAGTACGTTCAATCAATGATTTGCCGCTTAATCGTTATGTTTTAGATATTGGTCCGGCTACTCAGGCGCTTTTTGCCAACTACATTGCCAAAGCCGGTACTATTATCTGGAATGGGCCAATGGGTTATTTTGAGAATAGTAGTTTTCGCAACGGTACCGACTTTGTTTATTATGCTATCACCAACAACAAAAAAGCCAATTCCTTAGTAGGCGGTGGGGACACTATTGCCGCTATTTCCAAGAAAGAATATTTAAACAAAATTACTCATCTTTCAACCGGTGGTGGGGCTATGTTGGAGTACATTGAGAAAGGAACATTACCTGGTATTGAGGCGCTAAAGTAATTTAACAGGATTACTACTTGCACAACTTTTTCATTTCGCTATACTTAAAGTATGAATGAAAAATTTATTCTTTGGTTTGACGAGGTTGACAAGCACGACATTCCTTTAGTTGGTGGTAAAGGAGCCAATTTAGGCGAGATGACTAAAGCTTCTTTTCCTATTCCATTTGGTTTTATTGTTAGCTCTAAGGCCTATTTTTATTTTTTAAAAAAACAGCAAATTAAGGAAAGGATAGATAGCCTCTTAAAACATGTTGATGTTAACGATCCTAACAGTCTGCACGAAGTCTCAAAAAAAGTACGCGCTTTAATTGTTAAAACTCCTATCCCTCCGGAAATATCTAGTCAAATTGCCACTGGTTATGAACAGATATACGAAAGAGAAAAACGTAGTCGTGAATTTTTGTCTAAAATAAAACATCGGCTTCGTGCTTCATACAGCCCGCCTCTAGTGGCTGTTCGCAGTAGCGCAACCGCCGAGGATTTACCGGACGCTTCTTTTGCCGGCCAGCAGGAAACGTTTCTTAATGTCAAGGGCGAAAATAATCTCTTGCGAATGGTGCGGGAGTGTTGGGCCTCGCTTTTTACCGAACGAGCTATTTTTTACCGAACCGAAAAGAAATTTGACCATTTCAAAGTTGGTTTGGCTGCAGTAGTACAGAGAATGGTTCAGTCCGACAAAAGCGGCATTATGTTCACAGTTGATCCGGTTACCAACGACAAAAATATTATTGTTATCGAAGCTATTTATGGCTTAGGCGAATACATCGTTCAGGGAAAAGTTACTCCAGACCAGTATTTGGTTAATAAAAAAGACTTGAGTATCACTAAAAAAAAGGTTAACTACCAAAACCTAAAGTTTGTTAAAGCCGGCACTAACAATAAAGAAGTCAAACTTAGTAAAAAAGAAGGAGAAAAAGCAAAACTTAGCAAGGCCGAAATTCAAAAGATTGCTGAGTTAGGGAAGAAAATTGAGAAACATTACTTTTTTCCTCAGGACCTGGAATGGGCTATTGAAGGTCGAGATTTTTTTATTGTCCAGTCGCGGCCGATTACTACTCTTCAGGGTAAGTCGCAACCAACAGCTGCAGTTAGCCAAGCCGTTTTTTTGGAGGGGGATCCGGCCTCTCCCGGAATAGCCACCGGCAAGATTGTTCTAATAAAATCTGTTTCTGAAATTGGCAAAATTAAGCCTGGCGATATTCTTCTGGCCTCTGCCACTAATCCAGACTATGTTCCGGCAATGAAAAAGGCCTCGGCCATCATCACTGAGCATGGTGGTCGAACAAGTCATGCCGCAATTGTTTCTCGTGAGTTGGGGATTGCTTGTGTTGTTGGTGTTAAAGATGCTCTAGCAAAGATAAAAGAGGGTG
>CAZEVA010000097.1:0-3524 GCA_964515585.1 uncultured Gammaproteobacteria bacterium
AAGAAAAAAGATGGTTTCAAAAAAGCTGTTACGATTTCAAAAAAACTCAATCTTTACCGGCAAAGCTACTGCGGCTGTATTTATAGTCTGCGGGACAAAGACAAGAAATTAGAAGATAGAAAATAGAATTCGAGTAGGCTGTACCCGTCGTCCCCTAGAATCGCAATCTCATCCAGCTGCTTAATTCAAATCTTAGATGTAAATAATAACACAGCACTTTAAAAAAAATGTTGCAAATTCTATACTTTTATTGCATAATAATACAGAAGACACTAAGCCGGCTTTAACCTTTAACTCTGCCTGCCGGCAGGCAGGTAGTGATTAGACATTTATAAATACTGCGTATCCAATCCTGTAGATGTAATTATGAGCTACGGCGGTTTTTGTTTTGGCGAAAAATAACAATAATAACAATGCTTAATCCTATCTATTAATTAAAAATGATTGAACAATTTTTCCCTATTAAAGATCCAATACTTATTTTTGCACTCTTAATGCTAATTGCAGTAATTGCACCGTTTGTCTCATCAAAGCTAAAACTCCCCGGTATAATTGGACTAATTGTTACCGGGATAATCCTCGGGCCGCATGCATTAGGCGTACTAGAACGCGGTTCTGAAATCAAGCTGTTAGGTACGGTAGGATTATTGTATATAATGTTTCTTGCCGGCCTGGAATTAGACCGCATTCAATTTAAACGCCATATTCACCACAGTTTAGTCTTTGGTGTCTTAACTTTCAGTATTCCCTTATTTTTTGGGACATTGCTGGCTCACTACATTTTAGAATTTAACTGGCCGGCATCTATCCTCTTGGCCAGTATGTTTTCTTCGCACACCTTACTCACCTATCCGATAGCTAGCCGGCTGGGACTTTCCCGGCAAAGAGCAGTCACCACAACTATCGGCGGAACCATCTTTACAGATACAGCGGCATTATTAGTACTTGCTATTATCGCCGCTGCCCATAAGGGTGAATCAAGTATCTTTTTTTGGCAACAACTTTTTACCGCAATGGCCATTTATGTTGCCGCGGTAATCATTATCTTACCCCGTTTAGGCAAACATTTCTTTCGCAACATGGCTGCCGATAATATAACTATCTTTGCTGGAGTTATTGCAATAGTTTATTTGTGCGCATACTTAGCTCATCTGGCTGGATTAGAACCAATTATTGGTGCATTTCTTGCCGGTATGATTCTCAATAGTTTGATTCCGGAAAAAAGCACTCTTATGAATCGAATTCAATTTGTCGGCCATGCTCTCTTTATTCCCTTTTTTTTAATTTCAGTGGGAATGTTAGTAAATGTCCGTTTATTATTTGCTCGGCAACAAACGCTTGTTGTTGCTGCGGTAATGATTTTTTCTGGAATTACAACTAAATGGCTGGCCGCCTATTCTACGGAAAAAATATTAAAATATACTCCTGAAGAAGGTAAACTTATTTATGGATTGAGTGTTAATCAAGCTGCAGCCACTCTAGCTGCAGTACTTGTCGGATATAATATCGGCATATTCAACGAACCGGTTTTAACTGGTACCATAATAATGATTCTAGTTACCAGCTTAACTGGATCATGGCTAACCGATCGTTTTGCCCGCAAGGTTGCACTCAATGAAGAGGAGGCCCCCTATCGGCCTTCAGAGGCCCCGCACCGGATACTTATTCCTTTGGCAAACCCTAACACTGCAAAAGAATTAATGAACCTGGCAATGCTGCTTAGGCGCCACAAATCCACAGAACCGCTTTATCCGTTAACTGTAGTTCAAGCCGGAGACCGGGCCGAAGAGCGAATAGCCCAGGCAGAAAAGCTACTTGGCCATGCGGTAGTACAAGCGGGGGAGGGAGATGTTTCCGTTACACCAATTACAAGAACCGCAACTGATCTTTCCGATGGAATCCAGCAAGCAGCAGTAGATTTGCGGATATCAACAATAATTACCGGTTGGAGAGGCAAGCCGTCATCCCGTTCGCAGATATTTGGCCGAATTTTAGATGTATTTTTAGAAAATAGCAGCCAAATGGTATTTATCAGCCGTTGTTTACTGCCCATAAACACAATGAAACGGGTTATTTTGGCAGTTCCGCCCCTAATGGACCATCAACCCGGCTTTTCAGCTGCAATCGAGGCTATAAAAAACTTAACTCACCAACTTAATGCGTCCTTGCTTACAGTTTCTGTACCAGCCACCATAACCAAGGTGCGTGAAATTATAAAAAATTACCCTCCCAAAATTTCTGAAACAGATCTCGAACTAAAAAGATGGGATGAATTATTCCCGTGGTTAAATGATAATTTAAATAAAGATGATCTCTTCATTCTAACCAGTGTCCGCAAGGGGCGTTTAGCTTGGCAGCCAAACTTAAACCGGCTTCCCCGCCTAATAAACCAACAATTCTCAGAAATTAATCAATTATTTGTTTACCCTCCTGAAAAGCCCTGGTGCCCGGTAAGTGAAATGGATAAATCTAAACTATCCACCCCATCTTTTTTTCCGGCTAATCATATCAAGCTAAATCTTGACGAAACAACTATCTCTGAGGCTATTGCCAGCCTTATCCAGCCGGCGTTTCCCAATCATCCCAAAATGATAAACAAAATAACTAAATTTTTTACTCAGATGGCACAAACTGACCCCATAGAAATTTCTCCGGGAGTAATTCTTTTGCACGCGCACATATCAGAAATTCAAGTTTCAACTGCCTTTTTGGGAATAAATAAAAAAGGCTGGCGGCTGTCGCATGCCAGCGAAGATGTAAAAGCTTTACTTATTCTCCTTAGCTCAAAAGAAGCACCGCCTGAAGTTCATTTAAAAGCTTTGGCAGAATTAGCACAACCCTTACACCACCATAATGCATCTCAACAATTAACTAAATTGACTTCTGTTGAAGAAGCTCTGCAGCTATTTTCAAAATAATATCGGAAAAATCAATAATGGAAAAACATTATTACTCTTATAGCCGATATTTATATCAGATTTTCGGCGTCAGAGTTCACAAGCTAAGTTTAAATGCTAATTTCAATTGCCCCAACCTTGATGGAACCTTAAGCAGCCGGGGATGCAGTTTTTGCAATAACAAAGCTTTCAGCCACTATGCCGGCCAAATAAAACCAATTAAGCAACAAATAGAGGAGTCTATTGAATTTGCAAAAAAACGCTACAAGGCAAAAAAATTTATCGCCTATTTTCAAAGTTTTACTAATACTTATGCAAATATCCAAGCTTTAAACCAAAAATACAACCAAATCAGAGGTTTTAAGGATATTGTGGGGCTTTCGGTCTCAACCCGGCCGGACTGCATCAGCAAAGAAAAATTAGATTTATTAGCTGAATTTAGTAAAGATTATAAAGTTTATATTGAGTATGGCTTACAATCTATCCATAATGAAACCCTAAAAAAAATTAACCGCAAACATAATTTTGCCGCTTTTAAACAAGCACTGGAATTAACTAAAAATTATAAAAATATTCATCCTGCTGCCCACATTATCTTAGGCTTACCCGGAGAAACCAAACAAGATA
>CAZEVA010000098.1:0-4753 GCA_964515585.1 uncultured Gammaproteobacteria bacterium
ACTTCGTACTCTCCCGGGAAAGAAAAAACAGTCGGTTTGCCGGAAACCAAGTTAACTTGGTTATGATCACTATGCTGGTGAGAAACAGTGACTACGTTCGCTGAAACTTTAGGCATCTTTAGGCCCACCATTTTTGGGTCAAAAGGATCCATCAGCAAACTGACTGATTTATTTTGCAAGTAAAAACAAGAGTGGCCAAAATATTGTACCTTCATATTTCACAAGTATATCATTTTTTCAAAAACATCACCCCGGGAGCCTGTCCACCTTTGGTGGAGTGATTCGGAGCTACAGCAGGCTCTTAACATATAAATTATAAAAATATAAGTTATGGATGGTTGACAGTCGCCAATATAGCGAGTCTTTGATTTTAAAAAGATGATGAAGATAGGCTCGGGAATAATTTTGACAGGTGTAACAATGGCATTTTTTGTCAATTGGTTTTGAATCACTGGCAAAAGCTTGGCGAGAAATATACAAGTAGCGTTTGCTATCTAAATAGAGCCGGCCGTGGCGAGCATCTCTAGTTGGCAACACACAATCGAAAAACTGATAGCCAAGTTTTCTCCCGAGAGCAATATCTTCAGGCTTGCCCACTCCCAAAGCAAAGCGCGGCTTATTATCTGGGGTTAAAGATGCGTTAAAGGCAAATAGCTTGTTATCAAACTTCCCCTGTGAATCAAGCGGCCAACCGCCATAACCGTAAAGATCAAAACCAATTTTCAGCAGTTTTTGAGCACAGCTCTGCCGCCTTTTGCGACTGCTTCCTCCTTGAATTACCCCCATCAACCAGGGTCGGTCCTTCTCAGAAAGCTTGCGTTTCTTAATTTGGCGTTCAAATTCGGCTTTAGATCGCTCTGCCCACTCAAGCGTGTAGGCCACTGACCTTTCTTGTTCTTTCTCTCCGGACTGAGGGTCGGTAAAAAAGTCCAGGGCAACTTTTATATCTGAATTAATAGTAAACTGGGCTTGAATTGAGCTTTCCGGCGTAAATATAATTTTTCTGTCTTTCCCCCCAAAGCGCCAAGCAAACTGCAAACCATTTTCGTTAATTTCGCCATTAATTTTCTTTTGGTGAACCAACGACATAATTTGAAACCCTCCGGAATCCGATACTATTAAACCATTAAAATTCATCAACTTCCCTACCCCACCAAACTTTTTTAAAATCTCCAGTCCGGGCTCAAACAACAGATGAAAGGTATTTACCACCACTGCTTCGGTTTGGCATTGGCGCAAATCACCTGATTCCAAACTTCTCACTACAGCCCGAGTAGCATCAGGCAGATAAATCGGAAACTTTATCCTGTGCTTGCGAATAGTTGCTTCAGATAGATATGACATTACCCTATTCTACCCTACCCAAACAAAACATTCTTGACATTTACAATTGATTTAATATCATTCAGATAATGCAACAATATGAAAAAACCGATGGCCTCTGAACTAGTAGTATATCTTTATAATGTTGTTGAGGATGAATGGTCTTTTATCTCCTCACTTTCCAATCCAATAGATCAAGCCAAAGAGATTGATAGTTCGCGCACAGGTGTTGATACATATTTTCTAGGTTATGCTAATGGCCAAAATTTATTATTCATTTCGCCAATAAAAATCAGTCAAGATTTTCAACAATACACCAAGGACTTAACAAATTACAAATACACCCAAATCCTAACCCCCAAAGCAAAGTCACATTTATTATGTTTAGACTTAATCAACGATACTGAAGCCTATGCTCAGTTACTAAAAGAGGCAAAAAAACACACCAAACTCACCCTAATTAGTTATGCCGCCACCCCGGAGTTTTATCAATTAAAGCAAGCGTTAATTAAGGATAAGGTTAATGTTTATTGTCCAGAAGCGCCAGATATTGAAAGTGCCTGGACGGTTAATTTTTTTGGAAGCAAGAGCGGAATTCGGCAACTGGCTCAAAAAAGCGCCGCTAAGGAACCGGATTTCATTATGCCCGAAGGAGTAATTGTTGTTGGCATTTACAACGCTGCTAAAATTGCGGCCAATAAATTCATCAAACAAAAAGGAGTAGTTATCAAAACCAACAAAGGTAGCAGCGGCAACGGCTTACTTATTTTTCGAGAAAACGACTTGCCTAATGATTATTTAGCTTGCGAACAGGAAATTACTAAAATCCTACAGTCCGAACCTTATTGGCATCGTTTCCCAATTATTGTTGAGGATCTAATTAAGATCAATCATAATATTGCCAATGGCTATCCCAATGTTGAGTTTAAAATTCACAAAAATGGTCGGATTGAAATGCTTTATTACTGTAGTTTAGCGGTAACCAAAAGTGGTGCTTTCTTAGGTGTTGATATTCACGAAGATATATTGTCTGACCGGCTCTCAGCTATGATTGTTGATGCTGGTTATTATGTAGCCGAACAATTTGCCGCCGAAGGTTATCGCGGTTATTTTGACATTGATATGATTGCTGCAAAGAACAACAAAATTTATGTTTGTGAAACTAACACTCGTAACACCGGCGGCACTGATATCCACAAACTGGCCCTGCGTCTATTAGGTAAGGATTTTTTTAATGATTATTATGTTCTCAGCCGCACTCATTTTCAGCTTGCTAAGGCAGTCCGCTTTGAGGAAGTTTTGGCTTTACTTAAGCCACTTTTGTTTCAGCGACAAAGCAAAGAAGGATTGATAATTAATTCTGCTAGCCGGCTTAAGCATCAAGAATTGATATATACTATTATCGGCAAAAACAAGCGCCGCGCCTATTCCCTACTGCAAGAAATGTTTAAATTGCTAGAGAAGTCTGGCTTAAGTTACGCGTAGTTTTTTGTGATAAAATAGTAAAAACTTGCGGGTGTGGTTCAATGGTAGAATGAATCCCTTCCAAGGATTAGACGAGGGTTCGATTCCCTTCACCCGCTCCAAAAGTGACAAATATCACTATAGAATTACACTAAATGCAATGAAATTGATAGAAAAATCAGAAATTCTTAAACAGCTAGAAACAAATCATTCTGTTAGTGAAGAAAATGGCTTAGCTCTAATAGAGCACGATGACCTAATTGTTTTTAGCCCAGGAATTAGTACAGCCGGATTTGCCGAAATCAGAATGGCTCGAGAGAATTCGCTAAGAAAAATAATAGCAACTACAATTGACAAGAAAGGACTCGCTTTTGCTGACCAAGTTATTAAAGAAGCTAGTCTTACTCACCAAATTGAAACACGACTAGAAGACTTGAGAGAAGCAAACTATCCAGAAAATTATTTCGACTTTATCTACGCAAGATTAGTGCTTCACTATCTTTCATCTAAAGACTTGAATACAGTTTTGGCTAATTTTTGTAGAATTCTAAAAGACAGTGGGAAATTATTTGTAGTTGTAAGATCAGATAAGAACATACCCGATCGAAACGATTTGTCATTTGACGAAGAAACACAAATGACCTCTATTCCTCATTATGACAAGGAAGGCAATGTTTCCTATATGGAAACTCGTTACTTTCATTCACCAAAGACAATTCATAAGCATTTGGAAAAAGCTAAATTCACTATTAGTAAAACTCTAAGTTACCAAGAACAACTTTATAAAGATTTTATGCGTAAGGAAATTTCGCCAAACTTTGATCACATAATTGAGGTTCATGCATCAAAAGTTTCTAAAACTAGCAATACCTAGGTACTTTTTAAGAGGATTTAATTGCAAGATAAAATTGAGTTCGACTCCCTTCACCGGCTCATTCGCTTGACTTGGGAGATTACTCTGGTTATACTTTCTCTTGCTCTGGTTATTTGTGCGAACTGGCACCACCTCTTCCCATTCCGAACAGAGAAGTGAAACGGTTCAGCGCCGACGATACTATGAGTTAACGCTCAATGGAAAATAGGTCATAGCCAGGGCATTTTTTTAGCCTACAAAATCACCGGAATCACCTCAGGCGAACGCTCAAAGCGGGTGTTAATAAAAGCGCTTAACTGGCTAACTAATGACTCGGCCAAACTCCTTGGTGTATGTGCCTGGTTAATTACTTTGTTGGCCAACACTTCCAAATCCTTATAAAAGGCCTGCTCATTATAAATAAAGCCTTTGGAAATTAATTTAACCGACTTGTCTTTAACTATAACCACCAAAACTCCCTCTTTGCCCAAATTCTGACGCTCAGAAAGAATTGTTTGCCCCACGTCACCCACTGAACGCCCGTCTACCAACATATCTTTAAGGGCAATCTTGCTGGTTTCCACATTAACTTTGCCAGCCTCAAGAAGCAAGGGTTCACCATCGTGAACCCTAATAATTTCACTTTCTTTGTAGCCCAGCTCTTGCATCACGTTGCTATAGGCCCGGCCATGTTTAACTGTCGTGCCAATTGGCACCAGATACTGCGGCTTAGTTAGCCTCACTAGTAATTTATGATCACCTTGGGAGCCATGTCCCGAAGTGTGTAGTTGGTCACGAATAGCTGTGTAGATAACCTCAGCCCCCTGCTCAATTAAATTCTCAATTACCTCCTGAACATGAGCTTCGTTGCCAGGAATGGGGTCTGCCGAAAAGAAAATTCGGTCTAGCTTTCCCGTTTTGATAGATCGGTGCTTGTTGTTGGCAATTTTGTCTAGCGCTGAGTTAAATTCTCCCTGAGAGCCCGTTAAAATCACACAAAGGCTTTTGGGATTCATCTTTTTTACTTGATCCTCACTTACTACATGGTCACGACTAAGCTTAATATAACCCTCGGTCAAGGCAATTTCCATATTGCGCTTCATGGTTCGGCCC